>NZ_LN879430.1:1905000-2205000 GCF_900070325.1 Herbinix luporum | reverse complement strand
TATAAATTTGGTTTCTTCACATTCTTTACACAAAGTATTGATAGACTTATAATAAAGCTAAAGGAAAGGAGCATATTTTATGGATGATTTAAATCAAAATAATATAAATGAAATTTCCGGAAATTCCGATGAAAGTTATAGCCATAATAATTCTAGTTTAAATTCCAATTATGACAACCCTGACCATAACCATAATCAAGAAACCCAGGGATATAATCCACCGGAGTATAGTTTTTGGGCTGAGAAGGTATCGGGAGATAATGGATATAGTTATTATCAGCATATACCCCAACCGGAAAATAAACCCCAGAAGAAAAAGAAAGGAAATAAAGTTTTAACCTTTGCAGCTAAGGCTTTGCTATTTGGTATTTTAGCAGGAGTAACTTTTGCCGGTGTCCAATTTCTTTATTATAAAATTAATCCGGCTGCATTTCAAAACAAAGAAAGCTTTATACTTGGTTCCGTAGATGAAGATAGCCAGGTTGGGAATAAATTAAAAGTATCTAGTACTGACAATGGAACCGTAAGTACTGTTCCGGAATCTGCTGTTATGAAAGTGGCTGAAAATACTATGCCATCTATAGTAGCTATTACCAGTATTTCTACAACTACTGACAGTTGGTTTGGATATGAAATTCCCAATGAGGGCAGCGGCTCAGGAATAATTGTCGGTAAAGACGAAAAGGAACTTTTAATTGCAACAAATAACCATGTGGTTGACGGAACAGATAAAATAACAGTTACATTTATTGATGAAACTCAGGCAGAGGCAGTAATAAAGGGAACAGATTCCAAGGCAGATCTTGCAGTAATTACTGTTGACTTAGATAAGCTTAGTAAAAGTACCCTTGAGAAAATTAAGATTGCTAAACTAGGTAACTCCGATGATATTAAGGTAGGAGAGATGACCATAGCAATTGGTAATGCAATGGGATATGGGCAATCCCTTACTGTAGGATATGTCAGTGCCAAAGACAGAAAAATCGAAGTATCTGATAATTATAGCTATAATACAATGATACTTCTTCAAACAGATGCCGCCATTAACCCCGGTAATAGCGGTGGAGCCTTGCTAAATATTAAGGGCGAGGTAATAGGGATTAATACAGTTAAATTCGCTGATTATAAGGTTGAAGGAATGGGCTATGCCATCCCTATATCAAGAGCAATACCGATTATTAATGAGTTAATGACCCGTGAGGTTCTTAAGCCGGAAGAACAGGGATTCCTTGGTGTTTCAGTAACGGACGTTACAGAGGATGTGTCTGAGCGATTTGGTATACCTATAGGAGTGTATATAACAACCGTAGTAGAAAACAGTGCAGCTGAAAAAGCAGGATTGAAGGAAGGGGATGTTATCAGAAAAGTAAATGATATAGAGATTACATCCGGTTCCCAGCTTAGTGAGTTAATCTCAAGCATTCGGGTAGGTACAGAGATAGAGATAGAATATATGCGCCATATAGGTGAGGGATATAAGGAAGAGACGGTTAAAGCAACCCTGGGAAAAAGAACAGAGTAAAAAAATAAATAAATGACTAAATAAAGAAATCAGGATTCCATATACAAATTAGTTTTAATAAAAAGGGCTTTGTATATGGAATTCCTCTTTTTTATCTTGCAATTCTGTGTTGTCTGATTTTACACAATGGGTTATAATATTGTACATAAAAATTGATTTAACTATGGATTAGGAATAAACATAGGAAGGACATGAGGATGAGTAATAAAGATGATATTAATGAAAAATTAAATATAGAGGATTCTGATGATAAGAAGGATTATACAGAGGAGATTTGTTATCTTTGTAAACGACCTGAAAGTCTTGCCGGTAAACTGATGCAAATTCCCAACCATATCTATATCTGTGCAGATTGTATGCAAAGAACCTTTGACTTAATCAATAACCCAGATAATCCTTATATAAATATGATTGGTATTCCCCCGGGGATGTTCGGCATGACCGATATAAGTAGTAGTATAAAGACAAAAAAGGCACAGGAGGATGGTAAGTCAAAGAAAGAAAAGGTAGAATTTGACCGTAAGAAAATTCCTTCACCCCATATAATAAAGGCTAAATTGGATGAATATATCATAGGCCAAGACCATGCCAAAAAAGTAATATCAGTAGCCGTATATAATCATTATAAAAGAATTAGCTCCCATGCCCCAGAGGATGTGGAAATAGAAAAGTCTAATATGTTAATGATTGGACCTACCGGTTGCGGCAAAACCTATCTGGTTAAAACCTTGGCAAAACTTCTAGATGTTCCTTTGGCTATAACTGATGCCACAACTTTAACGGAAGCAGGGTATATCGGTGATGATGTAGAGAGTGTAATTTCAAAGCTTTTGCAGGCAGCCGGTAATGATGTAAAGAAGGCGGAGCGGGGAATTATATTTATTGACGAGATAGATAAAATAGCTAAAAAACGAAATACAAACAGCCGTGATGTCAGCGGTGAATCCGTACAGCAAGGTTTGCTTAAGCTTTTAGAGGGTAGTGATGTAGAAGTACCTGTAGGAGCAACTTCAAAAAATGCCATGGTGCCTCTTAAGACAATAAATACAGAGAATATACTATTTATCTGTGGCGGGGCCTTTCCTGACCTTGATAAAATCATTAAAGCAAGGCTTAATAAGCAAAGCTCCATGGGCTTTATGGCAGACTTAAAGGACAAGTATGATAATGATAAAAATCTCCTGCAGAAGGTCACCTTAGATGATTTAAGAGAATATGGCATGGTACCGGAGTTTCTAGGTAGGCTGCCCATATTATTTACTTTAGAAGGACTTACTAAGGAAATGATGATAAAGGTTCTTCAAGAACCCAAAAATGCAATACTAAAGCAATACAAAAGCCTTCTTGCTATGGATGAAGTTGATTTAATCTTTGATGAAGAGGCCTTAGAGGCCATAGCAGAAAGGGCTTTGGAAAAAAAGACCGGTGCCAGGGCCCTACGGGCTATACTAGAGGAAGTAATGTTAGATATAATGTATGAGATACCTAAAGATGATAACATAGGACGTGTTATTATAACTAAAGATTATATTCAAGGAAAAGGTGTACCTGTTATAGAGATGAGAGGCGTCTCTAAGCAAAAAGCCATAGCTTCAGGCAATTAAGCTATGGCTATAAAATAAGTCAAAAGTACAATATAATACTGAAATGGAGGAATAGTATGGTAGATAGGCTGACCCCGGAAATCAACGGAATCTTAAGAAGACATATGATAAGGGTTCCACAGGAAATAGATGCCGCCAGCGGAATAAGAATTTTTGGTAAGTTGATTCGCTCTATTGTATTTACCACAGATGTGGCAATTATACGTAATTGCAATGCCAATGCAGTTATTGCAGTATATCCTTTTACACCTCAACCAATTATATCCCATTCAATCATAACCTGTTCTGATGTACCGGTATTTTGTGGTGTAGGCGGTGGAACAACCACAGGAAACAGGGTTGTAAACCTGGCGGAACATGCAGAATTTCAGGGGGCAGCAGGTGTAGTCTTAAATGCACCAACTCCTAATGAAACAATTGTATTATTGAAAGAATATATTGATATTCCTATTATCATTACAGTAGTATCAGAAAAAACTGATATAAAAAGCAGGCTAGATAGCGGAGTATCTATATTAAATGTATCAGCAGCTTCAAGGACTCCGGAAATTGTTAGAAGGATTAGAAATGATTTTCCTGAAGTTCCCATAATTGCCACAGGAGGACCGACACCGGAATCGATAATAGAAACCATAGAGGCGGGAGCTAATGCTATTACATATACTCCACCTACCAACGGTGAAATCTTTAAGGCTTTAATGAATAAATATCGTGCTGAATGTTAAGATGATTATCTATGTAAGCCATAAATTGAAAGGATAGCATATGTTTAAGTGGGATAGATTTTTGCGAAGTAAAAAATTAAATATAAAAGTAAATTATCCGGAACATGGGGCAGGTTACGATGAAGGAGAGATTGATTCTGAAAATCTGCCTCAGACAAATGAGAATCAAACAAAGGATAAGGAAGAATATGAAGTGGTAGAGATAGAGATTCTACCGGCAAAAATTATTTGTCCTGATTGCGGCGGTATTACCTTAGAGGGACTGGAATTTTGTGATAAATGTGGTGGAGAATTGTAACTATTTATATATTAAATGATTTCGACAAAATATTTATTGACAAAATATTTATTCAAGGTTATTATAGAGGCTAAGAATATTGACGTTCAAAAGGCATAACAGATTTTTATTTTGTTTTGCCATGGAGAACGTCTTATTTATACAATTTGCATGGCAACGAATTAATACGTTAAAGCGACGTATCGGAAAAGCCTAATGATTAATGGGAGGGATTTTATATTATGAAAAAGAGAATAATAGGTCTGTTTTTGACCCTATGTATTATGATGGTAAGCTTAGCAGCTTGTGGGACAAAAGATGAAACTTTAGATGGCAAGGATCAAGGCCAGCAGACCGATGATCAAACCGATGCTAAAAAGTTCTATATAGGAGGAATTGGACCTATTACAGGGGATGCTGCAGTCTATGGTCAACATGTTATGAAGTCTGCAGAAATTGCTGTTAAGGAAATTAATGAAGCAGGTGGAATTAACGGTGCTATGATTGAGTTTAGATTTGAGGATGATGTACATGATCCTGAAAAGTCCGTTAATGCATACAATACATTAAAAGACTGGGGTATGCAGATTCTTATGGGTACTGTAACATCCAATCCCAGTAATGCAGTAAAAGAAGAGGCTTATGCTGATAATATGTTTATGCTGACCCCTTCAGCATCTGCCCCGGAAGTAGTTCAATATGATAATGCATTCCAAGTTTGCTTTACAGACCCTAACCAAGGAATGGCATCTGCTAAGTATATAGCTGATAATAACCTGGCTTCTAAGGTGGCTGTTATCTATAATAGCTCAGACGTATATTCAACAGGTATCTATGAGAAATTTGCTGAGGAAGCTAAAAAACAAAATTTGGAAATTGTGGCTACAGAAGCATTTACAAGTGATAATAAATCTGATTTTAATGTACAATTACAGAAAGCTAAATCCGGTGGAGCAGAGCTTATATTCTTACCGATTTATTATGAGGAAGCTACTTTAGTTTTAACTCAAGCAGCAGCTATGGACTATAAACCTATTTTCTTTGGATGTGACGGCCTAGATGGAATTCTTGGTGTTGAAAACTTTGATAAATCACTGGCTGAAGGAGTAATGCTCTTAACACCTTTTGCAGCTGATGCTGATGATGAGAGAACACAAGAGTTTGTTAAAAAATTTAAAGAAGCTAATGATGGTGTTGTTCCAAATCAATTTGGTGCAGATGCATATGATGCTATCTATATAATTAAAGCTGCCATTGAAGAAAGCGGTGTTACACCTGATATGAGTGTATCAGATATTTGCGATGGTCTTAAGGAAGCTATGACAAAGATTACAGTAGACGGACTTACCGGTTCAGGTATGACTTGGACATCCTCCGGTGAGGTTAACAAGGAGCCTTTAGCTGTTGTTATTAAAAACGGAAAATATGTTTCTGCTGATTAATTGAATGGGATATTGTTATATAAGAAAATTAATTTAGATTAGGATTTGAAACATACAGATAGGAGATAATTCCTACTGTATGTTTCTTATATTAATAGACAAAATTACTAATTAATGGTTAATTTGCATATAAATTGTATAAAATTTGTATGAAGAGTCTTCCTATGTTAAAATATTGTAACAAACAAATTAGACAAAATGCATGGTAAACATGCTAACGGGGGTAAATATGAGCTTTATAACTTATTTAATTAATGGAATAAGCTTAGGGAGCGTATATGCAATGATTGCCCTGGGCTATACAATGGTATATGGAATTGCTAAAATGCTTAACTTTGCCCATGGTGATGTAATTATGGTAGGAGGATTTATTATATTCACTCTTATGAGTTCCTTGGGGCTAAGTCCGGTTCTTGCGGTCTTGATTGCAATAGTTTTATGTACTGTTTTAGGAGTTACTATTGAACGTGTTGCTTATAAACCGCTAAGAAAGGCTCCATCATTAGCTGTCTTAATTACAGCTATCGGTGTCAGTTATCTTCTTCAAAATCTTGCCTTACTGATTTTTGGAGCGGGATCAAAATCATTCACTTCAGTAATTCCTGTGCCGGCAATATCACTGGCTGGGGGTAGGATTCCCATATCCGGGGAGACCTTGGTAACTATACCGGTATGTATTATTATTATGATTGCACTAACTATATTTATTAAGAAATCAAAAACAGGTCGGGCCATGGTTGCTGTATCTGAGGATAAAGAAGCGGCTGTTCTTATGGGAGTTAATGTTAACAAAACCATAGCTATTACTTTTGCCATAGGTTCAGCCCTTGCTGCCATAGCAAGTGCCTTAATGTTTTCAACATATACTAATTTATCTTCTACCTCAGGAGCAATGCCTGGAATTAAGGCATTTATAGCGGCGGTATTTGGAGGAATAGGCTCTATACCCGGTGCTATGATTGGGGGAATCCTTCTTGGAATTATTGAGATATTAAGCAAGGCATATATCTCTACACAGTTAGGCGATGCCATTGTATTTCTGGTACTTATTATAGTGCTTTTAGTAAAGCCCACAGGAATACTTGGCAAAAAGATACAAGAGAAAGTGTAGGGGGTAAATTATGAAAAAGAATATACTTAAAATAAATAAATCTACCCGTAATAATATGGTTACCATCGGACTCATAGTAATTGCATATGCAATATGTCAGTCCATGATTGTAACAGGTAATATGTCCAATCTTCTACAGAATCTATTAGTTTCCTTATGTTACTACTCTATTATGGCTATATCCTTAAATTTAACAGTAGGGATTTTGGGCCATTTAAGTCTTGGACATGCGGGATTTATGTGTATCGGTGCATTTGCAGGAGCCTTTTTTTCAAAATCCATGGTTAATACCATAGATAATACCTTTATTCGTTTTACACTGGCTATTTTAATCGGTGCTGCCTTTGCCGGATTATTTGGTGTTATTATAGGTGTTGCAGTTTTAAGACTTCGGGGTGATTATCTTGCAATTGTTACTTTGGCATTTGGAGAAATTATCAAGAATGTTCTTAATGTATTATATGTAGGTTACGATAAAAGAGGAATTCATATTTCAGCAGAAGATGCCATGTCCCTTAATCTAGATGAGAGTGGTGTGGTTATTGTTAAAGGAGCCCAGGGTATATCCGGTACCCCTAGGGATGCAACTTTTACAATCGGAGTTATCTTACTAATTATAAGCTATCTTATTATCGTTAATCTGGTTAATTCCCGTTCGGGACGAGCAATTATGTCCATAAGGGATAACCATATTGCTGCGGAATCTGTAGGTATTAATATTACTAAATATAAAATTTTGGCCTTTTCAATATCTGCAGCTTTGGCAGGAGTAGCCGGAGTTTTATATTCCCACAATATTTCATCGGTACAATCATCTAAGTTCGGATATAATATGTCAATTATGATTTTAGTATTTGTTGTTTTAGGAGGCATGGGTAATCTCCGTGGATCAATTTTTGCAGCTATTTTGCTTACCTTGCTTCCGGAGTATCTAAGATTTTTAAGGGATTATCGTATGTTGATATATGCCATAGTATTAATCATAATGATGTTGTTTAACTGGGCACCGGCGTGTATAGAGTGGCGAAAGAAATTTTCTTTTAAAAATCTTTTAGGTTCTGTGTTTAGAAAAACTAAGAAGGAGGTGTAAACCATGGAAATGTTATCGGTAAAAAATCTAGGCATCTCCTTTGGAGGTTTACACGCAGTTGATTCCTTTAGTATCACTGTTAACAAAGGGGAGTTATATGGACTAATCGGGCCAAACGGTGCCGGTAAAACCACCGTATTTAATCTTCTTACAGGTGTGTATAAACCGGATATGGGTCAGATTATTTTGGACGGTGAAAATATAACAGGCCGCAGTGCCATTGAGATTAATAAGGCAGGTATTGCAAGGACCTTTCAGAATATTAGATTATTTAATAATTTATCGGTACTGGATAATGTGAAGGTGGGCCTTCATAATGACTATAAGTATTCTTCCATAGCAGGTATATTAAGATTGCCAAAATATTATAAGACAGAAAAAGCTATGAATGAGCGAGCTTATGAAATCCTTGAGGTTTTTGGCCTTAAGGAGGAAGCTAATGTTTTGTCGGCTAACCTTCCTTATGGTAAGCAAAGAAAGCTGGAAATTGCCAGGGCTTTGGCTACCTCTCCTAAACTTCTTCTACTGGATGAGCCGGCAGCAGGTATGAATCCCGCTGAGACCGATGAACTTATGGAGACAATTACTCTTATAAGGAAGAAATACGATGTAACTATATTACTTATTGAACATGATATGAAATTGGTAGCCGGAATCTGTGAGAAAATATTTGTACTTAATTTCGGTACGGAACTGGCCAATGGACTTCCCCAAGATGTTCTTAATAATCCGGAGGTAATCAAAGCTTATCTAGGTGAATAATAAAGCAGAGAAAATCTTCTATTGTGCGAAGGAGAAATATAATGTTAGAAGTTAAGAATTTACAGGTATATTATGGAGTCATACAAGCTATTAAAAAGGTCTCCTTTAAGGTAGAGGAAGGAGAAATTATTGCACTGATTGGTGCAAACGGAGCAGGTAAGACTACAATTTTGCATACGGTTTCAGGCTTAATATCAGCTAAACAAGGTGAGGTGCTTTATAATGGAGTGGACCTGCAAAAGATTCCTGCCCATAAAATAGTTTCCTTGGGCCTAGCCCATGTACCTGAAGGAAGAAGGGTTTTTGCCCAGCTTTCAGTATATGAAAATCTGCTCTTAGGAGCATATACAAGAAGCGATAAGGGGGAGATAGAAGAAACCCTAGAGCAGGTATTTAAAAGATTTCCAAGATTAAAGGAACGTAAAAGTCAGATGGCCGGTACCTTAAGTGGCGGTGAACAGCAGATGCTTGCCATGGGAAGAGCTCTTATGTCAAAACCAAAGATAATACTTTTAGATGAACCTTCTATGGGACTATCTCCTATTTTAGTTGAAGAGGTATTTGATATTATTAAAAGTATTAACAAAAGCGGTACCACTGTCCTTTTAGTAGAACAAAATGCAAAAAAAGCCTTATCTATTGCCCATCGTGCATATGTACTTGAGACCGGCAATATCGTATTAGAGGGCGATGCCAAGGTACTGATGAATGATGAGTCAGTAAAAAAAGCATATTTAGGTGAATAATAGGAAGGTGAAATCTATGAGCAAATATGTAATTACAATTGCAAGAGGATATGGCAGTGGAGGAAGAACTATCGGCAAGATGCTGGCTAAGGAACTAAACATAGCCTATTATGATCGTGAGCTTTTACGGTTGGCCTCAGATGACAGTGGTATTAATGAGGAGTTATTTGCCAGGGCTGATGAGAAGTTAAGAAAGACCCCTCTTTTTAGGATTGCAAGAAAAGCATATAAGGGTGAGTTAATTCCCCCGGACAGCGATGATTTTGTTTCCAATGACAATCTGTTTAACTATCAGGCAAAAATTATTAAGGAACTGGCACAGGAAGAATCCTGCGTGATAGTTGGCCGGGCTGCGGACTATATACTTAAGGATTATGATAATGTGGTTAAGGTCTTTGTTCATGCACCTATTAAAGACTGCATAAAAACCCTTAAGGAAATGACTGGAAAATCGGAAAAAGAAATCGAAAAGCAAATTACTTCTATTGATAAGCACAGGGCCGAATATTACAAATATTATACCGGTCGAAATTGGGAAGATGCAAAGAATTATGATTTGTGTTTAAATAGCAGCCAGCTGGGCTTTGATAAGTGCGTAGAAATTGTAAAGTCCTATATTGATATTAGATTCCGCTAGTTGCCATTAACTTACAAATATGCTAATCTGATTATAAACTATTTGTATAGAGAGGGGGATATGTATGATATCTGATAAAATGAAAGCATTTGTTAATTCAAGTTCTGCAATCCGTGCCATGTTTGAAGAGGGAAAAAGGCTGGCAGAGATTTATGGTGCAGAAAATGTTTATGATTTTAGTTTGGGAAATCCCAGTGTAGAGCCTCCGTCAGAGATTAAGGAGGCCCTGATAGAGGTCTTAAATGAGGAAAATCCCAATATGGTTCATGGTTATATGAACAATTCCGGCTACGAAGATGTAAGGGAAAAAATCGCCTTATCCCTTAATAAAAGATTTGATACAAACTTTGGCTTAGAAAATATCATTATGACAGTGGGTGCAGCGGGAGGACTAAATGTAATCTTAAAATCCTTATTAAATCCCGGTGATGAGGTAATAACTTTTGCACCGTTTTTTGGTGAATACCGTAATTATGTCAGCAATTATGACGGACACTTAGTAATAGTGCCGCCAAATTGTGAAACTTTCCAGCCAGACCTGGAGGAGTTTGAAAAAAGTATTACAGCAAAGACCAAGGCTGTTATTATAAATTCTCCCAATAATCCTACGGGAGTGGTATATTCTGAAGACACTATCTGTAAGTTAGCCAAGATATTAAATAGGAAGCAGCAGGAATATAATAAGTCTATTTATCTGATTTCAGATGAGCCCTATAGGGAATTGGTATATGATGATTTAGAGGTACCTTATCTGACTAAATACTATGATAATACTATTGTGGGATATTCATATAGTAAGTCCCTGTCTCTTCCCGGTGAAAGAATAGGTTACTTGGTTATTCCAGGTGAAGTAGATATATATGAAGACTTGGTGGCTGCAGCCAATGTGGCAACCCGTATACTTGGCTTTGTAAACGCTCCCTCCCTTATACAAAGAGCAGTTGCCAAATGCCTTGAGGCAAAAGTAGATGTGGAAATATATAACCGTAACAGGGAGCTTTTATATAACAATTTAGTATCCTATGGATATGAATGTGTAAAACCACAGGGTGCATTTTATCTCTTTGTAAAGGCCTTAGAGCAGGATGACAAGAAATTTGCCCAGGAGGCAAAAAAGCATAATATATTAATAGTTCCCGGATCTGCCTTTGGTTGTCCCGGATATGTAAGAATTGCTTATTGTGTTGATTATGAAATGATTAAAAGGGCCTTGCCCGGCTTTGAGAAGCTTGCTAAGGAATATGGGAGGTAATATTTTGAGGGAAGAGTATATAAGGCCCTGGGAAAAAAATATTAGGAGTGTAGTACCTTATGTTCCCGGGGAACAGCCCAGAGAAAAAGATGTAATAAAGCTAAATACCAATGAGAATCCCTTTCCTCCTGCACCGGGAGTAGAAAAGGTATTAAAAAATATGGATACCGATAGCTTAAGGCTTTATCCGGATCCCACCATAGGACTTTTAGTAGAGGAAATAGCTAAGTTTTATCAAGTGGAAAAAGAACAGGTCTTTGTGGGGGTTGGTTCAGATGATGTACTGGCCATGGCATATTTAACTTTTTTTAATTCTGATAAGCCGATTCTTTTTCCTGATATAACATACTCTTTCTATCCTGTCTGGTGTGATTTGTATAGGATACCCTATGAAACACCGGCCTTAGATGAAGAATTTAGGCTTGTTAAAGAGGATTATTATAAGGATAACGGAGGGATTATAATAGCTAATCCCAATGCTCCTACATCCATATATGAAAGTATATCTACTATTGAAGATATAGTGGCCCATAATACAAATTCTGTAGTGATTATTGATGAGGCCTATATTGATTTTGCAGGGGAGTCAGCACTTTCCTTAATAGACAAATACGATAATCTCCTGGTTGTACAGACCTTTTCAAAATCAAGGTCAATGGCAGGAATGAGGATAGGATTTGCTATGGGAAATAAAAAGCTTATTAAGGCTTTAAATGATGTAAAATACTCCTTTAATTCCTATACCTTAAATCAGGCTGCAATTTTAGCTGGAGTTGAAGCCATTAAAGATAAACAGTATTTTAAAGAAGGAATAAATAAGCTTATTGAAATCAGAAAAGAAGCTGAGAAGTCCTTGAAAGAACTGGGATTTGATTTTCCGGCTTCAGGGGCCAACTTTTTATTTGTTACCCATAAAACAATTCCTGCAAAAAAGTTGTATGAAGTTTTAAAAGAAAATAATATTTATGTAAGATATTTTGATTTACCCAGAATTAGTAATTATCTTAGAGTCACTATAGGTTCAAAAGAACAGATGGATAAGCTGTTTGAATTTTTAAATCAGTATATTAATAATAAGTAATTAAACTGCCTCCTATTAATTCTTGAAATTTTTAAAATAAAAGAATTGTTAATAGGAGGATTTTATGTTAAACTTTAATGCTAATTGGCCCTTATAATTAGTAGTAACTAAAAGGTTGAAATTAGTATAGGAGTAAATATATGAACTATCAATTGGAGCTAGATAAAATAATAAATAAAATTAATTCTTCACCAAGCAAGAACTTGCCTAAACTTCTGATACATAGTTGCTGTGCCCCTTGCAGCAGTTATGTCTTAGAATATCTGTCTAATTATTTTGCTATAACTATATTTTACTATAATCCTAATATATACCCTGAGGATGAATATAGAAGGAGAGTCAAGGAACAGGAAGACCTAATTAGGGCTATGAACTTAAAAAATTCGGTTCTATTTGTAGAGGGGGATTATGAGCCTAGGAAATATTATGATTTAGTAAAAGGTCATGAAAA
This sequence comes from Herbinix luporum, assembly GCF_900070325.1. GTDB lineage: Bacteria > Bacillota > Clostridia > Lachnospirales > Lachnospiraceae > Mobilitalea > Mobilitalea luporum. Next base: position 2,192,300 of record NZ_LN879430.1, on the reverse strand, counting down.
AGATCCTGAAGGCGGTGACAGATGCTTTATTTGTTATGGTATGAGACTTAAGGAGGCAGCCAAGGCAGCTAAGGAAGGGGGATATGAGTATTTTACAACAACTTTAACCATCAGTCCCCATAAGAATGCGGCAAAACTTAATGAAATAGGTGAAGAAGTAGCTGCTTTATATGGAGTTTCATTTCTACCTTCTGATTTTAAGAAGCGAAACGGATACAAACGTTCCATTGAACTTTCTAAGGAATATGGCCTATATCGCCAGGATTATTGTGGCTGCGTATATTCCATTAGGAAAGATACAATTAATAATGAATAGATAAATTAAGTCGGATATAAATACTTCCGGCTTATTTACATGGTCAATAATCAGGTGAATTTTATGGCTTTATTTATGAATATTATACAAATTTATAATTTATAAAAGGAAATCGTAAGTCTTTGTAGAATAATAGTAGTATAGGCTTTAATTTTAGTTGATATCACATTTATATGCTTTTTGTGATAGTAAGGAGGATTCAATGGATAACAACTTAACTATCAGACAGAAGCTTGAACTTAGGGAACATGAGATATTAAGTCCATATGCAGCATTCTCAGATCAGTCTCAGGGAAGGGATTATGAGGAGGAACCTTGTAATATCCGACCGGTTTATCAAAGGGACAGGGATAGGATACTGCATTCTAAGGCATTTAGAAGATTAAAGCACAAGACTCAGGTTTTTCTTGCCCCTGAAGGTGACCACTACAGGACTAGACTTACCCATACATTAGAAGTAGCCCAGATAGCAAGAACTATAGCCAAAGCTTTAAGATTAAATGAAGATCTTACGGAAGCTATAGCCCTAGGCCATGATCTTGGACATACTCCTTTTGGACATGCAGGGGAGAGAGCCCTTAATAGAATATGTCCCGGAGGCTTCAAACATCATATACATAGTATCCGTGTAGTGGAACGGTTTGAGAATCATGGAAAGGGACTAAATCTTACCAAGGAAGTAAGAGATGGTATTCGCAATCACCAGATGTCAACCATACCTTCTACCTTAGAAGGAAAGGTGGTTAAATTAAGTGATAAAATCGCATATATCCACCATGATACGGATGATGCTATCCGTGGTGGAATTATCAGGGAGGAGGATATACCTAAGGAATATAAAGAAATCCTTGGTAACAATCTAGCTGATAGGTTAAATACCTTAATTAATGACATAATAACAAACAGTGAAGGTAAAAATGATATTATTATGTCCCCTGATATTGAGAAGGCAATGTATAGTCTTCGGGAATTTATGTTTAATAATGTTTATCTTAATAAGAAAGCTAAAAGCCAAGAAGAACAGGCAGAACGCTTACTGGAACAGTTGTTTATGTACTATACTAATCATCTAGAACAGTTACCACAAGAGTATTATATACGGATAGAAAAGTTAGATGAAGCTCCCAAACAGGTGGTATGTGATTATATTGCAGGTATGACAGATAGATATGCAGTAGCAAAGTTTAAAGAACTCATGATCCCATCAGCTTGGAGTGTTTATTAATGTGGTAAGATGGGAGGAGTAAAGCATGTATTATCCGGATGAAATAATAGAAGAAGTCCGAATAAGGAACGATATTATTGGTGTAATAGGCTCCTACATAAATTTAAAGAAGTCAGGTAATAACTATTTGGGATTATGTCCTTTCCATAATGAAAAGACCCCATCTTTTAGTGTCAGTCAATCTAAACAGATGTATCACTGCTTTGGTTGCGGGGTCGGAGGCAATGTTTATACCTTTATTATGGAATACGAGAATTATACATTTGTAGAGGCATTAAAATATTTGGCAGAAAGGGCAGGGGTTAATCTGCCCGAGCAGGAGTATTCTGCAAGTCAAAAACGCAGGATGGATATAAAAAACAGACTCTTAGAAATAAATAAAGAAGCTGCCAAGTATTATTATTATCAATTAAAATCCAATAGAGGACAAGCTGCCAGACAGTATCTGCTTGATCGAGGCTTAAGTGAGGAGACCATAAAGTCATTTGGTCTAGGTTATGCTAATCGCTATAGTGATGATCTTTATAAATATTTAAAGAGCCTACAGTATGAGGATAATATTCTCAAACAATCGGGCCTGGTATCATTTGATGAGGTACGGGGTGGTCATGATAAGTTCTGGGATAGGATTATATTTCCTATTATGGATGCCAATAATAAGGTAGTTGGTTTCGGTGGACGAGTTATGGGGGATGGTATGCCCAAATATCTTAATTCACCGGAGACAGATATATTTGACAAAAGCAGGATTTTGTATGGATTAAATATAGCCAGAAGATCAAGGGAATCTTATTACCTTATTTGTGAAGGCTATATGGATGTTATAGCTTTACATCAGGCGGGATTTACTAATGCTGTTGCTGCTCTTGGTACGGCATTTACAGAATATCATGCTAATTTATTAAAACGATATACAAGGGAAGTTGTTTTAACCTTTGATAGTGATGAAGCAGGGACCCAGGCAGCACTTCGGGCTATACCGATTTTAAGGAATGCAGGCTTAACTGTTAAAGTGGTCAATATGGATCCCTTTAAGGATCCCGATGATTTTATTAAGTCTTTAGGACCTAATGAATACAAGAAAAGGATTGAAGAAGCCAAGAATAGCTTTTTCTTTGAAGTTGATATACTTGAAAGTAGCTATAATTTAGAGGATCCGGAGGAGAAAACCAAGTTCTTTAATGAGCTGGCAAAAAAACTCTTGAATTTTTCTGAGGAATTGGAAAGGAATTTCTATCTGGAGGCTCTGGCAAAGACTTATCAAATTGATGCTATGTTATTGTATAGACTTGTAAATAAGCTGGGCTCTCAATCTGTTTTACAAGGCTCTTATAATAAGAAGCAGACTTATTCACAGCCTAAGCAAAGAAAAACCAGTGACGGCGGAATAGATAAGGCTCAGAAACTTTTAATTACATGGCTTGCGGAAGATGCCGCCATCTATGATAAGTTAAAGGGCTTTATTAAGCCGGAGGATTTTTCAGATGGTATTTATTCAGAAGTAGCTAAATTAATTTTTGAAGAATATGACAAGGGCGGTAAGGTTATACCGGCTAAAATTATCAGTTGTTTTGAGGATTCTTCACAACAGTCACAGGTGGCGGCTATTTTAAACGCCGGTCTACTAGGTGAGATTAAGGAGACAGAAAGGCAGAAGGCACTGTTTGATACGGTATATCTTCTGAAGGAAGAAAGTTTAGACAAGCAGAGTCTAAAAGCCATAGAAACAAATGATACTATATTATTGCAAAATATCATCATGGAGAAAGCAGACCTTAAAAAGAATATAGCAGCAATTCTAAAGTAAGAAAGTTGCTGCAAATAGCATTACTGCATATTTCATTAAATGATGGTTAGAATATAAAAGAGTTTAAGAAGGAAGGATTATCTATGGACGAGAATATTGCTAAGTTTACAGAAAGATTAAAAGAATTATTGGCTTTTGCAAAAAAGAAGAAAAATGTTTTGGAATATCAGGAAGTAAATGATTTTTTTGCAGATATGGATTTAGATCCTCATAAAGTAGAAAAAATATATGATTATCTGGAGAAGCATAATGTGGATGTTCTTCGGTTAACTGATGCCGCAGAGGATGATGAGGATGACATCATACCGGATGATGAAGAGGATACTGAGCCCATAGATTTATCCATTCCAGAGGGCATAAATATAGAAGATCCGGTCCGCATGTATCTAAAGGAAATCGGTAAAGTTCCTTTACTTACTGCGGAGGAAGAAAGTGAACTGGCTAAAAGAATGGAAGAGGGAGATGAAGCGGCTAAAAAAAGGCTAGCTGAGGCAAATCTCCGTCTGGTAGTCAGTATTGCTAAGAGATATGTTGGCCGTGGAATGTTATTTTTAGATTTAATTCAGGAAGGTAATCTGGGTCTTATAAAAGCTGTGGAGAAATTTGATTACCGTAAAGGCTTTAAATTCAGTACCTATGCAACCTGGTGGATTAGACAAGCTATTACAAGAGCCATAGCGGATCAGGCTAGGACAATCCGTATTCCTGTTCATATGGTAGAAACCATTAATAAACTGACAAGGGTACAAAGACAGCTTTTGCAGGAGCTTGGCAGGGAACCTACCCCCGAGGAGATTTCAGATGTTATGAATATACCTGTAGATAGGGTAAGGGAAATTCAGAAAATATCTCAAGAGCCGGTATCTCTTGAAACACCTATCGGTGAAGAAGAGGACAGCCATCTTGGAGACTTTATTCAGGATGATAATGTACCGGTCCCTGCTGAGGCAGCAGCTTTTACCTTATTAAAGGAACAGCTGGTTGATGTTTTAGGAACCCTAACCGAAAGAGAACAGAAGGTTTTAAGGCTTAGATTTGGATTAGATGACGGAAGGGCAAGAACCTTAGAGGAAGTGGGAAAAGAATTTAATGTTACCAGGGAAAGAATTCGTCAAATTGAGGCAAAAGCCCTGCGTAAGCTAAGACATCCCAGCAGAAGCAGGAAGCTTAAGGATTATCTAGAGTAAAATAAAGGGCTGTTTCGTAATATCGAAACAGCTTTTTTAGTTTTATAAAATTTGACATAAATTTACAGATTGTTCTATAGAAAAATAATGCATAATATGGTAAAATGACATAAAATGAAATAATGGAGAGGAAAAAATGCAACTTTCAAAAAGACTAGAAGCAGTAGCATCCATGGTAACCCCCGGTAGCCGGGTGGCTGATATCGGATGTGATCATGCATATACAGCTATATATTTAGTGAAAGAAAGAATATCTCCTTTTGTGGTGGCCATGGATATTAACCAAGGACCTCTTGATAGGGCAAAGGAAAATATTAAGAGGTATGGTGTGGAAGATAAAATTACAATCAGAAAATCTGACGGTATAAAGGAGCTAAAAGCCGGAGAGGTAGATACCATACTGATTGCCGGTATGGGTGGCAGGTTAATGATACAAATACTAACCGGCAACATTAATGTAGTATCAGCAGCTAAAGAGTTGATACTGCAACCACAATCTGAAATACATTTAGTTAGAAAAACTTTAAAAGAATTAGGATATATTATTATAAAAGAAAGCATGTTAAAAGAAGAAGGCAAATATTATGTTGTAATGAAGTTAAGGAAAGTCTCCCCGAATTTCAAGGATAAGGATTATCAGCTTATAAAGCCTGAACATATTTATTTTGGAAGGTTGCTTCTTGAGGAAAGAAATCCGGTTTTATTGGAATTTTTAAAAGCAGAAAGAAAGCAGTATGAAAATATATATAAAGAACTAATATCTCTGCCGACAAAGCAGTCTATTCAAAGGCAGTTTGAAATTAATAATTTTATCCGACTGATTGACAATGCTATTAATTATTATAAGGAGGGCGAAATTGGATACAAGGATGAAAGTTAAAGTAAAGATTGGTGAAGAAGTTAAAGAATACCCCATTAACACTAAATTATCAGAAATTGCGGCTGAATATCAGAAGGAATATAGTTATGATATAATCCTTGCCTTTGTTAACGGAAAGCTTAGGGAACTGTTTAAGACCGTAGATAAGGATTGTACCGTAAGTTTTGTTACCACCAATGAAGATGCCGGCCATAAGACATATACCAGAGGTATGATTTTAGTCTTACTTAAGGCTTTTTATGCTGAGTTTGGTAAAGATAATGTAAAGAAAGTTTCTGTAGAATACTCTTTAGGAAACAGCTTATATTTTGATTATGAAGGTAGTCTACCCTTAACCATAGAACGAATCGAAGCGGTAAAAGACAGAATGAAGCAACTGGTTAATAAAGACATACCTTTTCTTAAAAGAAGCATAGGTACAGATGATGCCGTATCCCTATTTGCTTTTTATAAGATGTATGATAAGGAAAAGTTATTTAAGTACCGCCGAGTATCTAAGGCAAATATATATAACCTAGATGGGTTTGAAGATTATTATTATGGATATATGCCCCCAAGTACCGGTATGCTTAAATATTTTGATTTGATGCTTTATGAGGATGGTTTTGTTTTAGTACTACCAAGAATGAAAAATCCTACAACGGTAGAACCCTTTATACCCAAGAAAAAACTCTATCTTACTTTAAAGGAATCTAATCAATGGGCTAAAATGATGGAAGTTGATAATGTAGGGGCTCTTAATGACCTTATATCCCAAGGAAAGTTTAATGATTTGGTTTTAGTACAGGAGGCTCTACAGGAAAAGAAAATCAGTGAAATAGCTGAAGCTATTAAAAAGGCAAAAGATAAGAAATTTATTATGATAGCGGGTCCTTCTTCTTCCGGTAAGACTACATTTTCCCATAGGCTTAGTATTCAACTGAAAGCCCATGGCTTAAAGCCTTATCCCATTGCAGTGGATAACTATTTTGTAAATAGAGATAAAACCCCAAAAGATGAATATGGGAATTTAAACTTTGAAAGCCTACATGCTATTGATTTGGAACAGTTTAATAAGGATATGACTGACTTAATGAATGGTAAATCAGTGGATTTGCCTGTATATAATTTTATAACCGGCAAGAGAGAATATAAGGGTAATTATCTGAATATAGGCAAAGACGGAATTTTGGTTATAGAGGGTATACATGGCCTTAATGATGAACTATCCTACTGCCTTCCTAGGGAAAGCAAGTATAAAATTTATATCAGTGCTCTAACTCAGTTAAATATTGATGAACATAACAGAATTCCCACTACCGACGGCAGGCTGATTAGAAGAATGGTTAGGGATGCAAGAACTAGAGGGGCATCAGCCCAGACAACTATATCTATGTGGCCATCTGTAAGAAGGGGCGAAGAAGAGAATATCTTCCCATTCCAAGAGGAGGCAGATATAATGTTCAATTCCGCTCTAATCTATGAGCTGGCTGTCTTAAAGCAGTATGCTGAACCTATTTTATTTGGGGTAGATAGGGATAGTGTAGAATATTTAGAAGCAAAAAGATTGCTGAAGTTTTTAGACTATTTTATAGGAGCACCAAGTGATGCTGTACCGAAAAACTCTATATTAAAAGAATTTATAGGTGGAAGTTGCTTTAAAGTATGAGCAGCACTATAAGCCGGGTTCTGTCTCGGATGGTCATCTATCTTGACCGTATGTTACCATACGGCTCCAGTATCCGCTTTCACAGATACTACGCGGCCAACCCGAAAGCACGGCGGGCAACCGTATCGCTTTCTGTTCGGCCTTACTTCGGGTGGGGTTTACATCTGCCCCTTCTGTTACCAGAAGGGCGGTGGTCTCTTAAACCACCTTTCCATCCTTACCATAGCAAAGAAACTTTGCCATGGCGGTTTATTTCTGTTGCACTAGCCTTGGAGTCGCCTCCACCGGACGTTATCCGGCACCCTGCCCTATGAAGCCCGGACTTTCCTCACTTAAAAAAGCGCGACCATCTGTGCTACTCACAAAAGGTATTCTAACATGTAAGATGATAAAAGTAAATGTAAAATCAAAGGAAAAACAAATTGAGCCGCAAGTACATTTACAGGGGGGCGTTTCTTTAAAAGAAACTTCTGAATTTTGTACCTGCGGCTCAATTTGTGAAATTATGAAAACGGAAGAAGAAAAATATAGCATTAATATATCATGAAACTAGACTTTTTTAAAGTGAATTTGGAAGATTTAAAGAAAATATAATATTATTAACATATTGGTAACTAAGAGGACATATAATTTAAAATCTTTTTTGATATTCTAATCCGTTGATATAGGGCGGCATAGGTTATCTCATCTATTCCTTCTACATAATTCTCGGGAAAATTTTTAGAAACACCTTTATTTTTTAATATCTGAGCAGCCTTATTATAGGCTATAGCTGCCTCTTCCTCTGTGTCATATCTACCTATTATATAGTCTCCATTAAGATGTATCTTAGCTTCATATATGGTTTTATTATTTTTTATATACTTGCTTACACCATGGTAGGGATTAATAATCTCGATATTGGAATAACGAAAGTCCGTATTATCACCATTAATAAAGCGATAATCCCTTCCCTCTACAGCATAATTTTTTATACCATATCGGGATCTTAAATTTATTTGCATACCATATTCAGAGGTGTATAGATGCTGGCCCCGCATGGATATCTTATGTCTTGCATAGTAAAATAAATCATCTACATCGAATTTGAGAATTAGATCTTTGTCTAGATAATATAAGAAGTAACTCTTTTTTAAATAGATAGGATTTTTAAAATAAATCCCATTATCTCTTAGGTTAATTAAGACGACCCATTTATCAAAGGATAACAGGCATGAGCTTGGGTAATTATCTATATTCCATATATCAGGGGTGCTATAAAGTACTTCCCCTGCAAGTTTATAGGCACTAGAAGCCTTTGTTTCTGTATCATAGCTGCCAAGGCTGATATGATTACCCTTAAAGGTAATTGAAGCCCTATAATATGGCTCTCCACTTTTTTTCTTAGCGTAATAAACACCTGGTAACATAATAGCCTCCACTTTCTTATAATATATTTGTAATATAATTTACTATATCAAAATATAGTATAGGCTGCAAGACAATAGAGGAAATAAGTCGATTATTTGCAAATTTTAGCAAAAGGCTAACAGATTATTACAAAAATATTATTCTATTTCTGTAGAATATGAATAAAATACCATTGGTTGGTTAAAAATCATTAATATAATCTTAACAAATTGTTACAATTGGTCTGTAAATAATCAACAAAGATTTAATAGCTTTTATAAAATCTATTGTTAAGATTATCCGTTAATGTTAAAATATGCTAAATCAAAATAGTATCAATTAACGAAATTTGGTTTTTCTTATTGACACAAAAAATTAAGAAACCTATAATGCAGTTTAGCATTACCAATATTTACAAATATTGGTAATGACAAAATTCGGTTTAAGAAGAAAGGATATTATTATGACAATCATAAATAAGTTTCTTCAAAAGTTAAGCCTGCGAGAAAATAATCATGGCATATGCATGGTATTTGCAGCTTATGTATTGTCAGTATTTCTGTTGATCATTGGATCTGATGCTCTTTATGATATCAAATCCAAGGCAGACGCAGTACAGGCACAAACTGATGAAGCAAACACCCTAAAAGTAGAGTATAGGATGGACTATCTGCAGAAATATCTGCCCATAAGGTCCCAAACTGCTGTGGGCTCTAAAGATACCAACTGGCTTTTAGGATTTGCCATGAGCAGTAATGAGTATAGTCTTATGTTTGAACAGATGAAAGATAATAAAGTTCTTAAGGAAGAAACTAAGGCTATTTCAAGTTTTTCAGTAGCTGAAGCTGAACCGATTGTAGAAGAGGTTGAAAAAGATACTGAAAAAGATACTGAGAAAGATACTGAGAAAAATACTGAGAAAAAGACTGAAAAAAAGACTGAGAAAAAAACTGAGAAAGAAGTAGTTAGTGAACTGGTTCTTAAGAAGAATAACAAGGTCACTAAAATTAAGATTACAGAAGAAGATATAGAGATGTTGGAGCAGATTGTTGAGGCAGAAGCAACAGGAGAAGATATAATCGGAAAAATATTAGTTGCCAATGTTGTAATTAACAGAGTGTGTAGCAAAAAGTTTCCCGATAATATCAAGGATGTTATATTCCAAAAGGTTGGAGATGACTATCAGTTTTCTCCCATAGCCGATAAGAGATTTTGGAAGGTTAAGGTGACAAAGGAAACTAAAGAAGCAGTAGAAAGAGCTTTAGAGGGTGAAGATTATTCTCAAGGGGCCTTATACTTTATGGCAAGAAAGCTTGCTAAGAAAAGTAATGTGAAGTGGTTTGATAACAATCTAAAGTGGTTATTTAAGCATGGGGTTCATGAATTTTACAAATAATTTCGATGATTTTATAAAAATTTAACACAATACTGGAATCTAATTTCGAGATATGATATAATCCGCCCTAACAGGCGGATTATTCTGCTTTTATCAATACCATTTCTAAATAAAGGGGATTAAAAGATTATGAATCTAATGTATCATAGTACAAGAAATAGCAGTATAAAAGTAACTGCATCTGAAGCAATTATTCAAGGCTTGTCACCGGACGGTGGACTATTTGTACCGGAAGCTATTCCAAAGCTAACCATATCCATGAATGAATTATCAAAGATGAATTACCTTGAGATTGCTTATGAAGTTCTAAGACTATATTTGACTGATTATACGGAAGATGAATTAAAGGATTGTATCAGCAAAGCTTATGACGAAAAATTTGACGTACCGGATATTGCTCCCCTAAAAAAAGTTGGGAATATGTATTATCTTGAATTATTCCATGGAGCTACCATAGCATTTAAAGATATGGCTCTATCTATTCTGCCCCATCTTCTTACTAAAGCGGCTAAAAAAAATAATATATCTGATGAGATTGTAATTCTTACGGCCACTTCAGGGGATACAGGAAAAGCAGCACTGGCTGGATTTGCGGATGTAGAGGGAACTAAGATTATAGTCTTTTATCCGAAAGATGGAGTAAGCAAGGTTCAGGAGAAGCAGATGGTAACCCAAAAAGGGGATAATACCTATGTAATTGGAATCCGTGGTAACTTTGATGATGCTCAAACCGGAGTTAAGAAGATATTTAATGACCAAGAACTTGCAGAGAGAATAAAAAAAGCGGGATACCGATTCTCTTCAGCCAACTCTATCAATATAGGACGGCTGCTTCCTCAGATAGTTTATTATGTTTATTCCTATGTAGAATTATATAGAAGGAATGAAGTATCGGAAGGGGAAAAAATCAATTTTGTAGTTCCTACAGGTAATTTCGGAAATATCCTTGCAGCTTATTATGCAAAGCAGATGGGTCTTCCCATAGGAAAGTTAATCTGTGCTTCCAATGACAATAAGGTTCTGTTTGATTTCTTTCAAACAGGTGTATACGATTCTAATCGTGAATTTATCCTTACCATATCTCCGTCCATGGACATACTTATCAGCAGTAATCTAGAGAGGCTGATTTATCATATTGCAGGAGAGGATACGGATAAAACCAAGGATTTAATGAACAGCTTAAGCAGTAAGGGAAGATATGAAATAACATCAGATATGAAAAAGAATCTAGAAGACTTTATCGGAGGCTATGCAACAGTAGAAGAAACTAAGTCCGCCATTCTTAACATATATGAAGAAACAGGATATGTCTTAGATACACATACAGCAGTAGCTTCTAGTGTTTATAATAAGTACAAGGATGAAGTAGGAGATAAGACAAAAACAGTTATAGTCTCAACTGCCAGTCCTTATAAGTTTGCAGAAAGTGTTCTAAGTGCCTTAGGAAAAGATCCTATACCTGAGAATGATTATGAACAGGCTAAAGTACTTAAAGAATTATCCGGTGTGGCAATACCAAAGGCAATTGAGGAATTATATTCTGCAGAGATTAGGCATAAAAATGTATGTGAAATTGATGAGATGAAAAATGAAGTTGAGGAAATATTGAAAAAAAACTAATTATGACAAACCCATGACATAAATTTGACACATACAAAGTGCATTATATAACCATAGTCAAAGCAATGAGGCATTAACCTATAGCAATACTCCATGCCGGCAGGTAAGTCACATCCTAATTTAACTGCTTTCAAGGAGCTTGCTATATGGGAGATGTAAGGAGAAAGGGGTTATCCCTATAGCAGATTTGACTAGGATATAATCGTCTGGCTCAGGTGATTTTGACAATAAAGGAAGATTGGCATAAACTGGTAAATTATCCAAAAACAGAGACAAAAAGTCTTGACCTTTAATTCCTTTATTGCTATAATCATCTTGTTGTCTGAATGATTATATTAATGCGTTTCTTAACTGAAAACAGTGGGGGCAAAAAACTTCTGGATCAGGTAAGGATACGCAAAAATATAATACTAAAACATAATATTTAAGGAGGAAGTAAAAATATGAAGACCAAATTCTTCAAGAAGTTGTCTTTCGTGCTTGTAGTAGCGATGGTACTTTCAGTATTCTATCCTGCTGCAGGAGCATTCGCTGCTGCTAAGAAGCCTACTCTTAACTCTACTAACAAGTACTTACATCTTGGTGTAGAAGGCAAAAACAAGTTCAACTTCAACATTAACAACAAACAAAGTGGTTGGAAATACTATTGGGAATCTGCTGACGAAGATATTGCAGTAGTTAACTCCAAGAACGGTGTTACTAGAGCAACTGGCGTTGGTAAAACAACAGTAACTGTTACAATCACAGATAAGAACAAGGAAGTTGTTACTAAACTTTACGCAAAAGTAACAGTAAGAGATAACATCAAAACTGTTAAAATCACAAACATTCCTGAGGGCAACAAACTTGCAGTTGGCCAAGAGAATGACTTTAACAGAAGCTTTGTAACTGTATCTGGAAGCACAAAGGAGACATCCGCTATCACAAGATGGACAGTAGACTCTGATAAGGCTAATATCAGTGAAAAGGGTGTATTCGTAGCTAACGAAGCTGGTGAGTATACAATCACTGCTCGTTCATTCCAGTCCAACGCTAAATATGAAGATTGGAAAAAAGACGCTGACACATATGCTAAATATGTATTAGCAGAAGATACCGTAAAGATCACTGTTGCTCCTTCTATTGTAGAAGTTAGTCAGGTAGATCTTGAAACTGTTGACGTAGTATTTGATTCTGCTATGGCAGATGCTGACAAGAATATATCAGTATACGAGTTAATTGGTAAAGCAGAAGTTAAACAGCTTGTTAAAAAGGTTACCATGAGTGATGATAAAAAGACAGCTACTGTTCAATTATATGTTCCTTTCAAAGCTGGTGCTACTTATGTAGTTAAGTATACTGATTTAGAGCCTGAAAGCTTCGTTGCTGCTACAACAAATGAAGAAGATGTAGCTAAGATAGATATTACCACTTCTACAGTTGTATATAACGAGGCTACTAAGGTAGAGTTTAAGTTATACAACGCTAATGGTGTTGATATTACAACAGATAAATTAGCAAATAGAGTAACCATGAAGTCTTCTGAAGGCGCTGGTACTTACTTTAATACTGATACTAATGAGTTAACTATATTTGGCAAAAATGCTTCAACAACTATTACTGCTACTTATCATACTTATAAGTATGACTCTGAAGGTAATGAAGTTGGTGTAGTAGAAGATGAAGCAATTATCATAGGTGTTGATAAAGATGCAACAAATATTACTGGATTAAAAGCTTGGACCATTGAGACCATTGATGAGTCTACAACAGAACCTACTTTTAAGGATGTAAATCAGGTTCTTGCTCTTAATGACAATAATGTTAGACTGTTCGTACAGTTTAATACAAAGACTGGTTCAAAAGAAGCTACTATTAATAGCTTTGCTGAAGAAGGAATGTTCGATTTCACATCCTCTGATAAGAATATTTTAATTGTTGATAATAAGGGTAATTTATTCCCTGTTAAGGAAGGTAATGTTGTAGTAGTTGTATCCTATGGTGAAGGTGATTCAAAAACTCCTATCGGTGCAATTTCTATAACTGTACATCCTGAGAGAACTGTAGGTGTTTTATCTTTAAGCAATACCAATGTTGTATTATCTAACAATCCAGACGTTGACGACAAGGCAGAAGTGAAAATTTCTGTTAAAGATCAACTAGGAACTAAGATGGAAAAAGACGACTTTACATATTCAGTTGAAAAGATGAGTGGAAGTCCTGCTGATGATTTAACAGATGAAAAATCTAACGCTACAGGTGACACAATTGAATTTTCAGCTAAAGACATGGCAGTAGGAACTTATTATTACAAAGTTACTGTTGGTAAGAAGGCAGCTGTTGTTACAGTAAAAGTTCTAGATGGTAAAACAGATACAAATGTTGCTTACTACAAACTTCAGTTAGAAGATACATTTGTTGATCTTAAAGTTAAAGAAGGTGAAATCAACAAAACTCTTGGAATCGAATTATTCGGTTATAACAGCAATGGTGTTAAAGTATCAAGAGGGGTATTGAACAGTGGTTCTGATTACATTCTTAAGATTGATTCACCTGAAGACAAATGGGATGAAAACAACTTTGATTCTAGTGAAAACAAATTTACCTTAGTAAAAGTTGGAGAAGGAGGAGCTATAGAGAAGGCTCCTAAAGGTAGCTATAAAGTTACTGCTTTTGATAATAAAGAAGTTGTTTTAGATATTGTACAGTTTAGTGTAGACGATACTCAAGTTGCTCCAGTATTAGCTGAAGTTAAGAATCGTTTATTTGAACAGAACGGAGTTAATCCAAGTAACAAAGAAGATACGAATTTGATCGCAGCTGTTAAGGAATGCTTCAAGTTCACATTAAATGGAAAAGACGTTACTGACAATATTGTCGAAGTTGTCGCAGTAGGTACTGCTGATGAGTTTAACGTAAGAACTGTAACTATCAAAGAAACTATTGATGAGGCTTCTGGTGCTTTTATAAATCACGAAGTAAAAGTTGGTTTAACCATCACTAAAAAATAAATAGTTTTTATTAAATAAAATTTGGGCTGTGCACTTGTAAAATAGTGCACAGCTTTTTTTATGGCTCTTTGTCAGGTTTTGGGATGTGTGCTTCTATTGAATTATGCTCAATTACTAGACTTGGAGCCATTTTAATGTTAATGAGTTTTATAGGACTAGTTGTGGGTACACTACCTCTGTCGTTAAACAAGATATCCAAGATATCAAGATAAGGCATTAAATCAATTGACACAAGATATTACTTATAATATAATTGGTTAATGCAAATGAGTTGCAAATAGCCGAGATGCTTTAGACCAAGAAGGAGGATTCTATATGAAAAAGAAATTATTTATCTTAGCTAGTGTCATGATAATAATAGTAGTAACCTTAACTGCTCTTACTTACTATTTGAATAGAAAGAATAAAACATCAAATACAGAAGATGATGATATAAGGATAGTTACATCATTTTATCCGGTTTATGTCCTTACCAGTAACCTTACTGACCAAATTAAGGGTTTAAAGGTGGACAGCCTAACTGATTTTAGTGCAGGATGTCTTCATGATTATCAGCTTACCACTAAAGATATGAAACTCTTATCCGGTGCCGATGTATTTATTATTAATGGCGGTGGAATGGAAGAATATCTAGAAGATGTTATAAAGAATTATCCTGATCTTACTGTTATCAATCTTAGTCAAGGAATTGAAATGCTTGAAAGTATGGAACATGAGGGGGATGTAAATCCCCATGTATGGTTAGATCCTCAGTTATATATGGTTCAGATTGAAAATGGAAGACAGGGATTAGAAGATTATATCAGAACTTCTTTTTTAACTAACGAAAAAGACAATAAGGAGATTATAGACAAGTTAACTACAAATGCTGCTTCATATAAGGCTAAGGTTCAGGAGATTGCAGATGAAATGGATCAGCTGCTATATAAAGTAAAAGATATGTCAGAAAGTAAAAATATTAGCAATAAGGTAGTTGTATTTCATGATTCATTTGCCTATCTGGCCAATAAAGCCGGTCTTGAAGTAGTATATACATTGGAAATACATGACGATACCCCTTTAAGTGCCAGTGAAATAGCTGAAGTGGTAGATATTATTAAAGAAGAGAATATTCATTATCTCTTTACAGAAGATCAGCATGATGACACCATATCAGATAGAATTAAAGAAGAAACAGAAGCAGAAGTATATATTATTGATTCTGCTGTTACGGGAAATGCAAGTAAGGATTCTTATCTAGAGGCAATGAGAAAGAATATAGATACCCTAAAGAAGGCATTTGAAGACCTTATGTAGTTAAATACCGGGAGGAAATCCTATGATAAGGAATATAAGTACTAATAAAAAAGAAAATGGAAATCAAGCAGATAATAGCAGGGCTTGTGGGCTTCATTGTTTAAAGATTAAGGATATAAGTGTTAAGATGGGGGAACATGTCATTATTGATAATGTTAACCTCCATATTCACTGTGGAAAGGTAACTGTTATTATAGGAAGAAACGGTGCAGGCAAGACCACATTAATCAAAGCCATACTAGGTGAAATAGACCATAGCGGTAGTATAGAATTTATGGATTTAAAGGACAAGTCTGTAGAAAATTTAAAAATAGGCTATGTGCCCCAGTATGTCAATATTGAAAAGAACACACCGATGAGTGTTTATGACCTTTTTGCAGGATATATAAGTAATGTACCTATTTTTTTAAGAAAGAGTAAAAAGGTATATGAGACTATTAGGGAGAGTTTGAGGGTATTTGATGCAGAACATTTAATAGATAAAAGAGCCAGTGATTTGTCCGGGGGAGAGCTTCAAAGAGTCCTTCTTGCCATAGCCATTACACCGATACCCAATCTATTACTTTTAGATGAAGCTGTATCCGGTATAGATAGAAAGGGCATGGATTTATTTTATAAAAATATTCAGAAATTAAAGGAGAATTATGATCTGGCAATGATTGTGGTTTCCCATGATTTTGAATTCGTAAGACAATATGCGGACCATGTTATCTTACTTGATAAGACAATAAAAAAAGAAGGAACCTTTGAAGAGGTTCGCCAATGTGAGGAATTTAAAAAAGTATTTGGGAGAGGTATAGATGAATATTCTCTATGATATAATGGAAAAAATACTGCCCTTTTCTTGGGTAGAATATAATTTTATGAAGAATGCATTACTGGCAATTATTATTATAACCCCCTTATTTGGGATTCTGGGAACTATGGTTATAAATAATCGTATGGCCTTTTTTTCAGATGCCTTGGGTCATTCTGCCTTGACCGGTATTGCAGTGGGTACCATATTTGGTATTTCTGATACTAATATATCTATGGTTTTATATGCTATTATCTTTGCAATTCTACTTAACTATATTAAACGTAGAAAAACCTTATCTACAGATACGGTTATATCGGTTTTTTCTTCCCTAAGTATGTCTATCGGCCTAATGATTCTGTCTAAAGGGGGGAATTTTTCTAGGTATTCCAGTATGCTGGTAGGGGATATTCTTAGTATAACCGTTAAGGAAGTGGGTTTGTTATGTATTATCTTTTTTATCACATTGATATATTGGTTACTTGCCTTTAATAAGCTCCATTCAGTGGGAGTAAATATATCTCTTGCCAGAAGTAAAAATATCAAGTCTAATCTTCTAGAAGATTCCTTTAGTATATTAATTGCTATTATCGTAATGTTATCCATAAAGTGGGTAGGTATTTTGATTATTAATGCATTACTGATACTGCCCGCTGCAACCAGTCGAAATATAGCTTCAAATGTCAGAGAATATCATTTGTTTTCGATTTTAGTGGCGATTTTTTCAGGTGTTATTGGCCTTGTTTTATCCTTCTATCTAGGAACGGCTACGGGGCCTACGGTGGTAATTATTGCAGCTATCTTGTTTTTTGCTACCCTATTTATTAGCTCCATTAAAAGCAAATAGTATTTATATGGTATTTTACGTTTATACTATAGAAATGTATAAATATATTTGTTATCATATATATAGAGAGCTGATTACATAAGCCTACAATAGGGATTACCTAGATTGTATTGGAGGGATTTATGGAAGAATCGAAACTGGTTAAGTATTTAAAAATCTTTGTAAATCTACTATTTGCCATAGGGGTTGTAATATTTTTGTTTTTTATTGTTCCTAAATTACTTGGCTTCTTTTTGCCCTTTGTAATAGGGTGGATTGTAGCCATGATTGCAAATCCTTTAGTGAGGATTTTGGAAAAGAAGGTAAAACTTCTTCGTAAACATAGTTCAGCCATTATTATAATAGTAGTTATTGCTGCTATTATAGGAGCTATGTACTTAATTATATCAATGCTTATTAGAGAAAGTAAGCAGCTTGCAGGAGATTTACCGGCTATTGTAGAACATTTTGAGCTGCAGCTTAGTAACCTGTCTATTAAAATAAGGGAATTAAGCGGAGATATGCCGGAGGCTATACAGAAATTTATCAATAATTTATTAGATAATGTCAACAAAAATCTTATAGAATTTGAGCCTAGGGAAGATTTATTAACTTTTAGTGTGGCCAGCAACCTGGCACATAATATTGCAGATTTTTTCTTGACTCTTATTATAACCATCTTATCGGCATACTTCTTTATTGCCAAGAGAGATGAGCTTATGGAAGGCTGTAAAAAGATTTTGCCCGGTGCTGTGGTGGAAGGATGGCATTTTATTTATGGTAACTTTACTAAGGCTGTAGGGGGTTACTTTAAAGCTCAGTTTAAAATAATGCTGGTACTAACAGTAATAATGATGGTAGGCTTTGAAATTTTAAGGGTTTCATACTCTTTTTTATTGGCACTGGGAATAGCATTTTTGGATTTTTTACCTGTATTTGGTACAGGGGCCGTGCTTTGGCCTTGGGCCTTGGCCGATATGCTGTCAGGTAATTATTTTAGAGCTGTGGGGCTGGTAATTATATACTTAGTATGTCAGGTGGTTAAGCAGATATTACAGCCTAAGATGGTTGGTGATAGTATAGGTTTAAGTCCCCTTAGTACATTAATCTTCTTATATATAGGATATCAGCTATACGGTGTTGTGGGAATGATATTTGGTGTACCCATAGGCATGGTAATTGTTAATTTATATAGAATAGGGATGTTTGATAGACTAATCAAAGGCTTCAAGATTATTATACATGACCTCAACGAGTTTAGAAAATTTTAAAAAATTTACATTATAATTCAAAAGTTCCATGTACAAAAATGAAAATATATGGTAATATATAGTATAAAAATTACAAATTATAGTTAACATGAGTTGAGGAGTATGAAAAAATGAATAGTAACAATTATAGCCTAAAAAATGATACTGTAATTACAGCAGATGAAATTCGTCAAATACTTGAAAAATACCGTATAGGAAAAAAACCATTGGCTAAATTGCTTGGATGGGGAGAGACAACAATTATACGCTATATGGAAGGAGATATTCCCACTAGTGAGTATTCTAATAAGTTAAAAACACTATTGGACAACCCTGGGTATTATTATGAATTACTAATGAGAAGAAAGCACTGCCTAACCAATGTAGCTTTTAAAAAGACTAAAAAAGCAGTACTTGCTAGGATTATGGCCTCAAAGATTTACGTTGCTGCATATTATATCATTAATAAGACCGATGCTGAAATTTGTGCCAGCTATATTCAATTTTTACTTTATTACATACAGGCATTTTCACTTTCACTATATGATAAGGAGATTTTCCAAGAAGATTACAAGATAAATAAAGAAGGTAAACCTTTTCCCCAGTTATATAAAACCATGAAAAGGTGTGGTATTAGTACTTTGGAAATAGGGGAAGAATTTCTTAAGGAAGATGAAAGAAGGCTTATAGATGAAGTATTAAATGCTTTCTCCTGGTTTGGACCAAGGGCCTTACATGCAATGATGCTCTATGAAAGAAGTATGTTAAAGATATCCCGGGATAGATATAATAATAAAATCGTATCAAAAGAATGCCTAAAAGATTATTTTAAAGAGATATGTAAAGAGTATGATATTAATGGAGTTGATGATATAAAGAAGTATCCCGATCAATGTATTACTATTGTCTATCAAGCAAATTAAAATGAAATAAGTAAATTAATGACCGTATAGGGCAGAGATATGCTACTATACGGTCATTTATAATAAAACTCTTATCCGTTATTTTGTTTATTACGTCGATCTCTCATTCTAAGGGTAGAGTCTAGTATTTTCTTACGAATTCTAAGATTCTTTGGTGTAATTTCCAGTAATTCATCAGTTTCAATAAATTCCAGAGCCTGTTCTAGGCTTAATATTCTAGGTGGGGATAGTCTTAAGGCATCATCGGATCCGGCTGCCCTCATATTGGTAAGCTGCTTTCGCTTACATACGTTAACTTCAATATCTTCAGTCTTAGGGCTTTGACCGATTACCATACCTGAATATACTTTTGTGCCCGGTTCAATAAATAAGATCCCTCTGTCTTGAGCGTTATATAAGCCATAGGCGGTACTTTCACCGGTTTCAAATGCAATCAGGCTGCCGCTTTTACGGTACTGTATATCACCTTTAAAAGGCCCGTATCCGCTGAAGATAGTATTCATAATACCGGTGCCTTTGGTATCCGTAAGAAAATCTCCCCGGTATCCGATTAGACCTCTGGCAGGAATTATAAATTCAATTCGAGTATTACCGGTACCGGTAGTACGCATATCTACCATTTCACCTTTTCTTTGGCCTAATTTCTCAATAACAGTACCTGCAAATTCATCCGGTATATCAATAACTGCCCGCTCCATAGGTTCAAGCTTATTGCCAAGTTCATCTTCCTTATACAAAACTTCCGCTTTGCTGACTGAGAACTCATATCCTTCCCTTCTCATATTCTCTATTAGAACTGAAAGATGAAGTTCACCTCTTCCGGATACCTTAAAGCTTTCTGTTGTGTCAGTTTCTTCAACCCTAAGGCTGACATCGGTATTTAATTCCTTGAATAAACGCTCCCTAAGATGCCTTGAGGTTACATATTTACCTTCTGTACCGGCAAAAGGACTGTCATTTACATTAAAATACATTGCTATGGTTGGTTCTGAAATTTTTTGAAAAGGCAGGGCCTGAGGATAATCAGGGGAACAGATTGTATCCCCAATTTGAAGTTCTGAAATTCCCGATACTGCTATGATAGAACCGATTGTAGCTTCTGAAACCTCAACACGTTTTAAACCGTCAAATTCATAAAGCTTACTGATTTTAACCCGGCTGCTCTTGTTGGGATTATGGGCGTTTACTATTACTACATCATCATTAACATGGATGGTTCCCCTATCTACCTTACCTATACCGATACGTCCCACATATTCATTGTAGTCAATTGTACTGATAAGGATCTGGGTACCACTATTTGGATCACCTTCAGGTGCAGGAATATAGTCAATTATTGTATCAAAAAGAACTTCCATATTGGAGCCTTTAACATCAGGGGAAGTGGAGGCATATCCTGATTTTGCTGAGGCAAATATAAATGGACAATCTAACTGCTCATCATCAGCCTCTAGTTCTATTAATAATTCCAGTACTTCATCTACCACTTCTAAAGGTCTTGCTTCAGGGCGGTCTACTTTGTTTATACAAACTATAACCGGCAGTGACAAATCAAGTGCATTTTTAAGAACGAATTTTGTTTGTGGCATTGGTCCTTCAAAGGCATCTACTACTAGGATTACCCCTTCGGCCATTTTTAAAACTCGTTCAACTTCGCCGCCAAAATCCGCATGACCCGGTGTATCTATAATATTTATTTTTATACCTTTATAGTTTACGGCTGTATTTTTGGACAGAATGGTAATGCCTCGTTCCCTTTCTAGGTCATTGGAATCCATAACCCGATCCATTATATTCTGATTGGAACGAAACACCCCGCTTTGTTTTAATAACTCGTCTACCAAGGTGGTTTTACCATGGTCTACATGAGCAATTATAGCGATATTTCTAATATCCTCACGCTTCATTGGTTTATTACCTTCTTTCTTTTCTAGCATTCCATTCTAGACAACTTCATCATTGTATCAAAGGAGATAGTAAAAATCAACGTTAGATTCAGATAATTTTCATAAATTTTTACAAAAATGTTGTATAATCTAACAAAATATGCTAACTAATATAATATATGTAAAATTTTACTTCTAAATTATATTTTTTTGCATATATATTATCATAGGTAAATGAATGCTGTTACAGTAACAGATAAATTTGCCCAGAAATTTAAAGCGCAGTGGCGTATATACGTCACAAAAGAAGGGAGAGGTACGATATGTCGGATAAAGTATTTGAAAACAATCAAGTAAGTATTGCAGGAGAAGTAGCAACAGAATTCACATTTAGCCATGATGTATTTGGAGAGGGGTTTTATGTCGTAGACGTACTGGTCAAAAGATTAAGTGATGCCTATGACATTATACCTATCATGGTGTCTGAACGTCTTATTGACGTAAAACAGGATTACAGGGGGAAATATGCGGAGGTAATAGGTCAATTTAGATCCTATAACCGCCATGAAGAAAACAAGAACAGATTAGTGTTGTCAGTATTTGCCAGGGATATTAGAATTGTCGATGAAATATCCGAAAATGTAAAGCCTAACTTTATATTTTTGGATGGTTATGTATGCAAACCTCCTGTATACCGTAAGACTCCTTTAGGCCGGGAGATTGCAGATATTTTACTGGCAGTGAACAGGCCTTATGGAAAATCAGATTATATTCCCTGCATTAGCTGGGGTAGAAATGCCAGATATGCTGAAACCTTTGCTGTAGGAGGCCATGTCCAGATTTGGGGAAGAATCCAAAGCAGGGAGTATCAAAAGAAAATCAGTGAAACAGAATTTGAAAAAAGAATAGCATATGAAGTTTCAGTAAGTAAGTTAGAATATTTAGATGAAACTTAATATATAGAAAAATAAATAGAAAAAGTAAAAAGGAGACTGACAAAATAGTACAATTACTGCTATTTAAGTCAGTCCCTATTTTATTTGTTTCAAATAAAAGGCTAAATTATCTAAATCATCGAAATTTATGGAATGATACCATTAAATCTATTGACATCTACTGGGCCAAATGTTAATATAGTTTTATAAATAATGTGAAATATTGCTTGAGGTAGAGGCGCAATATTCAAGAGTACACTGTTTGATATTTCAGGGATAGATGAGGCAGTGGAAAGGGGATGTTGCCGAAGTGATAATAATCCTGAGTTATTATCGCTGGGCATATGGTGAATAACCATGTGACTGTCATCATGTGAATGGATGGAGTGCTGCCTAAAGAAATTACGTAGTGTTAATATTTTTACGTATAGAATTCTTTAGTGTCGACTCTGTAGTCGACTTTTTTTACGCATAATCATATCATAAATACTAACTGCAATATATTTTCACGAATGTAATATGTAGATTAATAGAGGTAAATTGATTAAAATTTTTTGGAGGTGTCATTATGGCTTTATTTAAAGGAGCAGGTGTTGCAATCGTTACACCATTTAATGAAAATAATGAGGTGAATTACGAGAAACTAGGTGAGCTGATTGATTTTCAGATAGCCAATGGAACTGACAGTATAATAATATGTGGTACAACAGGAGAAGCTTCTACCCTTACTCATGAGGAACATTTAGAATGCATTAAGTATACAGTTGAAAAAGTTAATAAAAGAGTTCCTGTAATTGCAGGAACAGGATCTAATTGCACAAATACAGCCATATATCTATCAAAAGAAGCTGAAAGCTATGGTGTAGACGGTTTGCTTATAGTAACACCATATTATAATAAAGCCACACAAAAAGGATTGATTGCACATTATACTGCCATTGCTAACAGTGTATCACTTCCTATTATTATGTATAATGTTCCGGGAAGAACAGGCTGTAATATGCTGCCACAAACTGTTGCTAGTTTAGTTAAAAATGTGGATAATATAGTTGGAATAAAGGAAGCCAGTGGAAATATTGCGCAAGTAGCAGAGATTATGAATCTTACAGAGGGTAATATAGATTTATATTCAGGCTGCGATGAGATGATTGTACCGGTTTTATCTCTAGGTGGAATTGGGGTTATTTCCGTATTATCCAATGTAGCACCACAAGAAACCCATGATATGGTTGAAAAATATCTAGAAGGAGATCTGGTAACAAGCAAAGATCTGCAACTTAAATTTATTCCCCTAATAAATGCCTTATTCTGTGAAGTAAATCCCATACCTGTAAAGGCTGCACTAAATCTAATGGGCTTTGAAGTGGGTAATCCCAGAATGCCCCTAACCAATATGGAACCGGCCAATCTAGAAAGATTAAGAAATGAATTAAATAAATGTAATATTAAAACCGTATAATAAGGAACAATAGTATTTCTACAATTGGAGGAAGCATATGATAAATATCATTTTACGTGGTTGTAACGGCAGAATGGGCAGGGAAATTACCGGCTTATTAGAAGAAGATGATACAGCTGCCATTGTAGCAGGCATTGATATATCTATAAGCAGTGATAATAAATTTCCGGTATTTTATAGCTTTAAGCAATGTAATATACCGGCAGACGTAATTATAGATTTTTCATCACCGGTAAATGTTAGGGAAATGCTTGATTTTGCCATAGACCGTGGTATCGGAATTGTACTGTGCACCACAGGATTTTCAAAGGAAGACCAAAGGCTTATAGAAGAGGCTTCAAAGCTAATTCCTATACTTAAGTCGGCCAATATGTCCATGGGCATAAACTTGATTTTAAAGCTTGTTAAGGAAGCAACCAAGGCCCTAAGTGATGCAGGCTTTGATATTGAGATTATAGAAAAACATCATAATAAAAAGGTGGATGCTCCCTCAGGAACGGCTCTAGCTATTGCAGATGCCATTAATGATGCCTTAGATAACCAATATGAATATGTATATGACCGAACCAATATCCGTGCTCCGAGACAAAAGAAGGAAATCGGTATATCTGCCGTAAGGGGAGGTACCATTGTCGGTGAGCATGATGTAATATTTGCCGGTAGTGACGAGGTCATTGAAATAAAGCATACTGCTTATTCAAAAGCTATCTTTGCCAAGGGGGCCATCCAAGCGGCAAAATTCTTGCCCGGCAAACCGGCAGGTATATACACAATGAATGATGTAATTGGGTAAGAATATCTTTTTCGGAAAAATAAAATAAATTAATATTAATAACCCTAAATTTTTGTTATATGTGCTTTTTAAATATAAAAAAGCAGCTTATAAGTAATTTTTAGGGTTTTAATATATAAAAGAATAATTATATGGTATATATTAGATTTGTTCACAATTTTTTCGTATTCTTAGTGTAATATACAAATTATAAAGAAACGCTATTTAAGGAGGAGACTGTTTTGATTGAGGTAAAAAATCTAGTAAAGCGATATGGAAATCATACCGCTGTAGATGATTTATCATTTACCGTTGATAAGGGGCAGATTCTTGGATTTTTAGGACCCAATGGTGCCGGAAAATCCACCACTATGAATATAATAACAGGTTATATATCTGCCACTGAGGGAACGGTAACAGTTAATGGGGTGGATGTATTTGAAGAACCCGAAGAAGTTAAAAAGATGATTGGATATCTGCCGGAATTTCCACCTTTATATCCGGATCTTACGGTATTGGAATATTTAAATTTTGTGGCAGATATAAAGAAAGTAAAACGATCCTTAAGAAAACAGATGGTGGAAGAAGTTATGGAAGCCACTAAGATAACAGATATGAGGAATCGTTTGATTAAGCATTTATCTAAAGGATACAAGCAAAGGGTTGGTCTTGCCCAGGCCATAATGGGTTATCCTGAGTTAATTATTTTAGACGAGCCTACTGTGGGACTTGATCCAAAGCAAATTATTGAAATAAGGGAATTAATCCGTGAACTAAGTAAGAATCATACGGTTATCCTAAGTTCACATATTATGCAGGAAGTTAGTGCAGTATGTGACAGCGTTATGATAATAGATAAAGGGAAATTAATATTACAGGATAAACCGGAAAATCTCAGTATGCATTTTGGTTCTACCGGAGGTTTAAAACTGGTAATCCGCGGTGATAAAGATTCCATAATGAAAGAGCTTGGTAAAATAGATAGAATTACAAAGTATGAGGAAAATGAAGCCCTAGAAGAAGGGACAATCAATGTAACTGTATATTGTAAGGAAGATGATGATATAAGAGAAGAAGTTTTCTATAGTATGAGTAAAAACAAAACCCCTATTTTAGAGATGCAGTCCATTAGAATGAGCTTGGAGGATATTTTCCTTAAAGTTACTCAGGATAACAGCTCTACCGACTCTTCTAATGCTGAGTCTGAAGAAGCTGATAATAATAGGAAACAGCCCGAGGAAATAATATCATCTAAGGGTGAGGAGGAGGATTCAAATGCTGGCGATTTATAAAAAGGAGTTACGTTCTTACTTTACATCTATGATTGGATATGTATTTATAGCTTTATTTTTAGCTATTATAGGTATCTTTTTCTATAATAATAATCTATTAACCAGATCCGCTAATTTTGAACATACAATTGCTAATGTAAGTTTTATTTTCGTTTTATTGGTACCGCTACTTACTATGCGTATAATGGCAGAAGAAAATAAACAAAAGACAGATCAGCTTCTTTTGACATCCCCTGTTAGTGCCACAGATATTGTTATGGGAAAGTTCCTGGCGGTATTTACCATATTATTCATGGTAATTGCCATTATAAGTACATATCCCTTAATAATGACTAGGTATGGTCAAGTACCCTTTGCCTCTTCCTATGCCAGTATTGTAGGATTTTTGCTTTTAGGGGCCTCATACCTTGCTATGGGATTATTCTTATCTTCCCTAACTGAAAGTCAGGTTGTAGCGGCAGTAATTACTTTTATTGTCTTTTTCTTCACATTATTTATGGATGGTCTGGCCAGTAGTATTTCTACTACTAATAAAACAGCCTTTATCTTTTTTACTGCTTTAATCTTAATTCTTTGTTTTATATTATGGATAATGATGCATAATCTGACAGTATCACTGGGTGTTGGTATTATTGGTGAAGTGATTTTAACATATATTTATATGAACAAGCCCACCCTGCTTGACGGTGCTGTTGTAAAAATGTTTGGCTGGTTGTCTGCTACTGCCCGTTTTAACAACTTTTACATGGGAATATTTAACTTGGCAGATATCATCTATTATTTAAGTATTACCTTTATATTTTTGTTCCTGTCAACCCAAGTCATTAAGAAGAAGAGATGGAGCTAAGGAGGTGGGAAGCAGTGAGCAATAATAATCAAAATAAGGACATGATAAATAATCAAAATGAGCTTAATAAGGATGATAATAATATGAATAATAAAAATGGCTTCTTTAAAGAGATAAAAGCTTCCTTTACCGGAAGAAAATTTGTCAGTGGGGCCTATGTATCCATAATATCTGCAATAGTTATCATATTAGTGCTTCTTGCAAATCTGATTATAACAGAGTTTGATTTAAAGATTGATTTAAGTTCTGAAGGCATATATACCTTAACAAAGGAAACTAAAGAATACATAAAGAATATGGAAGATGAGGTTACAATTTATTATTTAATTGAAGCAGGTAATGAAGCACCTATGTTTCAAAGGATTGCTGAGAAGTTTGATAGTCTTTCCGACCATATTACCTTGAAGCAGAAAGACCCTATTCAGTACCCAACCTTTACTAAGGAATATGTGGATGATGAAGTTTCTCTTAATAGCTTTTTAGTTGTAAATGAACGTACTAAGCAGGCTAAATATGTGGATTATAATGATATGCTTGTGCAGGAGTTTAACCAGCAGTATTTTCAGTATTATACAGTAGGTATTGACGTAGAAGGTCAGCTTATATCAGCAATTCAATATGTAACAAATCCTGATCTTCCGGTTGTCTATTATACAGTTGGCCATGAGGAATATGAGATTGGATCACTTTTTAATGAGATTATGTCGAAAATGAATATTGACATACTTCCTCTTCAAACCTTAACGGTAGAAAAAGTACCGGATGATTGTAATGTCTTATTAATCAATGCACCAAAGCTAGACTTTTCCGATGCAGAATTGAATATGATTAAGGAGTATATGGCAGCAGGTGGTAATGTAGTTATTGTTATGGACTATCAGACACAGGATTTTGCCAATCTTAATTCCCTTATAAATTATTACGGCATTCAGATGGAGAAGGGAATTATATGTGAAGGGGATACCGACATGTTTGTTCCCCTATATCCTAGATATATAGTTCCTAAAGTATTAGAACACGATATTACTAAGGGCTTATATAATAGCAATCGTATAGTAGTTACACCAAAATCCTCCGGACTTAGAATTATGGATAATATAAAAAGTTCATTAACCGTAGAACCTCTATTAGAGACATCGGATAAGTCATATTCCAAGATAAATGATAATCCTGAGACTCTTATGAAAGAAGAAGGAGATATAGAAGGTCCCTTCTATATAGGCTTAAAGTCTAGCGATACCTTTAACAACGTAACATCCAATATGGTAGTATATACCTCTGAAATGATATTTGATGATAATATGCTAAGCAGCTATGGCAATTTCCATCTACTGGTTAATACTATAGGTAATCTTGTAGGAGAGCTAGAAACCATATCTGTAAGGGCTAGATATCTATATCCTGAGCCCCTAAATATCACACAGAAGCCGGCATTGATATGGGCTGCTATAGCAATTGTTATTCTTCCTGTGATTATCCTTACATCAGGTGTCATTGTTGTTGTTAAGAGGAGGAAGCGTTAATGACAAAGAGAAAAAAGAAAAACCTGCTTACCTTAATCTTTCTTGTAGTGATGTTGGGCCTAATGTCAGGCTTTTATGTATGGTATCTCAATAAGAACAAGGATAGGGGTGAAACTGCAAGTGAAGACGATTCCCTCATTCTTGCCACTATGGATCCTGACCTTATAGAAAGAATCCACTTTAAAAATGATGAAGCAGATATGATTTTGATTCTTGAGGATGATACCTGGGTAACCGAAGCAGACAAAGAACGGCCCATTAAGCAAAATTATGTAGATAATATGATTAGTATTATTGATGAGGTAAAGGCAGAACGTATAGTAGATGAAAAACCTGAGGATCTTGCACAATATGGTCTTGTAAGTCCCTATGCCTCTCTTAAGGCCACACAGTCAGACGGAAAAAGTGTTACTTTATTATTAGGAGACGAGGTTAGTGGGGGACAGGGTTATTATGCCAAATTAGATGGAAATGATACTGTATTTATAGTTCCCACTCTTTATGGCACCTACCTATCTTACAGTGATGTTAGTATGACTCAGGTTGATAACGGACCTTCCTTAACCTCTAATGATATTTATCATATTGAGGTTCTTAAAAAGGATGGGGAGGACTTTGAACTGATTTATGATGAAGATTCTAAGTATCATAAGGCAGGTACTCCCCTGCTTTCATGGGCTGTCCTTAAACCTTTTGAAGAACCATATTCAGCAGACAGCTCTAAGGTATCAGAGGTAATATCTAATTTCACAAGATTTTATTTTCTATCCTGCGTGGACTATAAGGGAGAAGATTTGGCTAAATATGGCTTAGAGGATCCTACTGCTTCTATATTAGTAGAATACTATGAACAGCATGAAGAAGAGCTAGATGAGCCACAGAAGGATCCTGATACAGGAGAAGAAATAACTACAAAGACCGTCACTAAGGAGAAAAGCTTTAAGTTATACATTGGTAATCTGAATGATAAAGGAGATTATTATGTAAGAAAAGATGGAGAAGCTGCAGTCTATACCATGGAAGCAGAAGATGTAGATGCTATGCTTCAGGTAGATGCCTTTAGTATCTTAAGTACTTTCATAAGTATTTATAATATAGAAACGGTAGATCGTATAGATATCGATATCTCCGGTAAACCATATACTATGGAGATAA
This sequence comes from Herbinix luporum, assembly GCF_900070325.1. Taxonomy (GTDB): domain Bacteria; phylum Bacillota; class Clostridia; order Lachnospirales; family Lachnospiraceae; genus Mobilitalea; species Mobilitalea luporum. The sequence continues at coordinate 2,162,882 of NZ_LN879430.1, read as the reverse complement.
AGAGGGAAGTTACTACCGATAGTGAAGGAAATGAAGAAACCAAGGCTAGCTATTATTATAACGGTAAAGAGGTAGAAGAGGATACATTTAAGGATGTGTATCAAGTTATGATAGGAGCAAAATTTGATACACAGCTTAAAGAAGAAGTTTCTCTTAAGGAATTAGATCCGATTCTTACCATATCATATCATTTAGAAGATAGTGATAAGACTTATACCAGCAAATATTATCCTTATGACGAAAGTTTCTATATAGCAGACAACGGTGGTCCTATTATATTTAAAGCTGATAAAAGAAGAATTGACCAAATAATAAAGACTATAGAAGAGTTTAAAAAAGCAGAATAATAAAGTAATATAAAGTAATGGAGCATGTTTTCTTTTGAAACATGCTCCATTACTTGCCTTAGAGCCATTTTTATGCTTATTTGTAGAAATGATCATACAACTTGTACGAATATTCATAGCATTGACATAATATACTAACATATAGGATAATCAAGCTAGTAACAAGTAATAAGCCTGGACAAACCTAGACGGGAGGAGGTAGGCTATGAATACTAAGAATAAGTTTATTATAATTGGTATCTGTATAATAATTGTAATAGCAGTCTTGGCAGCCAATATCATTAGGAGAATCAAGACTGATGAATATGGGGAAACTGAAGAACTTGTAAAGGAAAAGGTTATATCAAAGGCAGAGGCATACCGCTTACTAAGTTACCTTGAATATGATAGGGCCTCAAGAGAAGCCCTATCAATGGAAATTACATATAAGGATGAGGATATGTCAGGCTGGTATGACAGCTATGTTAATGCTGTATATAAAATGGGTCTGATAGAAGCTAGTATTACAGAATCTCCTAAGAAAGCCTTGACCTTAGGACAGTGTAAACAGCTAATTGATAAGCTTATAACCTTACATACACAGCTTCAAGGGGTATACCAAAACTTATCCTTTGACTTTTTAGATTCAGATAAGGCAATGCCTATATCACAGTTTTTAGAGCTATATAATGTTCTTCTTGGGTTAATTCCGGAAGAAGAGAAGCTTGTTAAGGATGAGCTTTTATTTGTTCTAGATAAGGAGGATTCTGAGGAAGGAAAGGATAGAATAGTAACTGACAAGGGTAATTACTATTATCAAAATACCAAAGATTATGAAGGAATATTCTATCCTGAAGTAAAAAGATCATATGAAAGTCTTACCGGTGAAGAAATACTAAAACGTTTTAATAATAAAGGTATAGAAGTCCTTGTCTCTGCCAATGAGATTGTATATATTAAAAAAATCCATACTGATAAGATTGTAATTAATAATGTTTGGATTGAGGAAGGAAAAGAACTTAAGGTTCAAACTTTTATAAATGGAATACATAAAGAGTTTGAGACCTTATATAAACTTTCTCAGAATTTAGAAAGAATTGTGGGAGATATCACCATAGAAAATGGATATATTGTTAGCATAAGTATAAAGCCTGATATCATTCAGGGTAAGGTTTTATTATCAGGGGAAGATTTTATTGAGATTGAGGGATATGGAAAGATACCACTGGATGCAAATTATAAGATCTATAAAATATACGGGGATCTTTCCATGGAAAAAACCAATAGTATCTTAGTAGGTTATGATACAACAGATTTTGTAGTATCGGGGGGAAAGGTAAGTGCGGCCTTAATTAGGGAAAGTATAAAGGCAGAAAATATCAGAGTACTACTTCATACCACAGGTTTTAAAGATATATATCATAGTGAGATTGAATTTGGTGCTACAACTGATTTTATTGTTAAGCTAAAGGATAAAGAAAAAAAATATTCGGCCGATGAAACCATAAAATTACAGCCGGGGGATAAGATGTTATCATCCGGTAGAATAATTATTGAGCCTGTTTCAGATAGGGGAAAGATTAAACTTTTATCAGTGGAGCGTTCTTATGGTAAACCGAAATATAGGGGGAGAATAGAGATTGCAGAAACAGATAAGGGGCTTCTTATTGTTAATGAACTGCCCTTAGAAGAGTATCTATATGCGGTTATTCCCAGTGAGATGCCTACATACTATGGCTTAGAGCCCTTAAAAGTTCAGGCGGTTTGTGCCAGAAGTTATGCATATAAGCATCTTGTTGCCAATAGCCTAAGCAAATATGGGGCCCATGTGGACGATAGTGTAGCATATCAGGTTTATAATAATATTGAGGAAAATGAAGATTCCATCTTAGCTGTTAAGGATACCTATGGAAAAGTAGTGGAGTATGAGGGAGAGGTAATTACGGCATATTATTTTTCAACTTCCTGTGGCCATACTACAGGAGTAGAGCATGTATGGTCAGGGGGATCAGCAATTCCTTACTTAAGCGGAAGACTACTGACAGAAGAAGGGGATAGCGAAGATGTAATATCTGACGGGGAAGATGGTTTATACAAAGATCTTACAAAAGAAGAAAATTTCAAAAGCTTTATACTGGATGAGGAATTTGTCACCTATGACAGCGGCTTTAATTGGTACCGGTGGAATGTTACCATAGATATAAAAGATATAAAAGAGAATATAGACAAAAAGCTTGAAGGTAGATATAAGGCTAATCCTAATCTAATAAAAACTTTGGTTAGTAAAAATCCTAAGGATAAAGATGCGGTATATGAAAGTCTCCCTGTTACTACAGTGGGAGATATTGTGGATATTTACGTCAAAAAAAGAGGGACCGGTGGAATAATCACTGAATTAATAATCCAGGGTACTGAAAAGACAATTAAAGTTCAGACAGAATATAATATAAGAGCCCTTTTGTCACCGGCAAATTCTTTAGTCTATCGTTTAGATGGGGAAGGGGTAAAAGATTTAAGCTTGCTGCCCAGTGCATTTTTCTTCATAGATAAAAAAATGGAGGATGGGAAGCTATCTGCCTTTACATTTACCGGAGGCGGTTATGGCCATGGTGTAGGAATGAGCCAAAACGGGGTTAAATCCTTGGCAGATGCCGGAAAGAAATATGATGATATAATAACCTATTTTTATAGAGGAACGAATCTTGGATTTATTTATCAATAGTAATTTCATGGGGAGGATTACGATAAAGCTGTTTAAGTTCATCCCAAGATTTATCTTGGAGAAATTGGTTTATTTCAGCCCCTATAAATAATAAATACATACAAAAGTATAGCCAAAGCATGAACAATACAATGGTTGTTAGGCTTCCATACATAGAAGCATAGTTGGAATAATGGTCAATATAATAGGAGAAGGCATAGGAAAATCCCATCCATCCCCCGGCACATATCATAGCTCCCGGAACTTCTTTTGATACCTTGGTCTTTCTGTTAGGTACCACAATATAAATAACTAAGAAGAATACAAAAAGTGTAATAAGACCTACAATAGTGCGAAGGCTTATAATAACCAAGGCTAAATCCTGTAATACGGGAAATCGTCTTGTGGTCCAGAAGTATAATTTATTACCAAAAACAAAAAGCACTATGCTGGCAACCAACATTATGGCAAATACCAAGGTATATATTGTAGAAGTAATTCTAAGAAAGAGGGTATGCCTGGTTTCTTGTATATTGTATACAGAATTTAGACCCTTCATAATTGCAAAAAAACCCTTTCCGGCGGACCAAAGAGCAGTAATAGCCGTAATAGAGATTAGGGTACCGGAATTGGTTCTTTCATAGACATCAGTAATTACCCTAACTACAAAAGAATTAAATGCCTTAGGAAAAATTTGTGTAAAAATTGTAAGTATAGTGCTTTCTTGTATATTAAAAAAAGGAACTATACTAAGTAAAAACATTATAAAAGGGAAAAAAGAGATGATGATGAAGAAGGCAGCTTGAGCAGAAAAGGCTGACACATAATCATCTCTTATTTTTCTTGAAAATAATGTTGTTAATTTTAAAATTGATTTAATCATACAAAACCTCAATCCTAAATAGTAAGACGATGTTTCATTATATTATATGTAAGTATAAAACATACTATTATTTTAATCAATAATATTCCTTAGTCAAGAGTTTGCATATGAAAAAATATTTGCTAACCACTTATAAACTCTTGATTTTTATTTGTATTATGGTTATTATGTTAGATAGAGAGCTTTTAGATAATTATGGTATAATTCATAGGTCATAAGTTCTAAGAGAAGGAGATTAGAGTATGATTAATTTTGAAGAAGAAATCGAAAAATTCCAACCCAGTCCGGAAATAGAACAGGCAGAAGATGTGATTTATAATAATGATTTGATGGATATCTCGGATATTTTAAAGGAACTTATTAAGGAAAAAGAATAACTCATTATGATTAAGGAAGTTAGGTGGGGATAAAGTATGGTATGTCCAAATTGCCAAAAGAATATTTCAGGCAATAAAAAAAGCTGTAATCATTGTGGCCAGGACTTAACATTATATAAGAAAGTCTTAATGGCTTCAAATATGTATTATAATAATGGTTTGGCAAGGGCTAAGGTCCGGGACTTATCAGGGGCAATAACTGCATTAAAGAAGAGTCTTGAACTTAATAAAGCCAACACAGATGCAAGAAATTTATTGGGATTAATATATTTTGAAATGGGCGAAACAGTGGCTGCACTCAGTGAATGGGTGATTAGCAAGCATTTTAAGCCTGATGATAATGATGCAGAACGGTACATCAATGCAGTTCAGGAAAATCCCACCAAGCTTGATGGACTTAATCAGGCAATTAAAAGATATAATAATGCCTTGGTTTTTGCAAAGCAAGGTAGTGATGATTTGGCTACTATACAGCTAAAGAGAGTTATTTCACTAAATCCTCATTTTCTTCGTGCTTATCATTTACTTGCATTAATTTACATGAAAAACCAAGACAAAGAAAGGGCTAAAAAATGCCTACTAAAAGCTGCTAAGATAGATGTGTCTAATACAACTACATTAAAGTATCTGAGGGAGCTTGAAGCACAGCCAAGTTTGACCCGTAGTACGGAGACATCATCTAACATAGACAATAATCAACCTTCAACTATTATGCCTATTTCATCTTACCGTGAGGATAAGCCCAATGTTATGGCTTTTGTAAATTTGGTGATTGGTGTAATAATAGGCTTGTCCGTATCCTTATTTTTGCTTATACCTTCAATTAAAAACAACGAGGTTTCCAATAAAAACAAAGACGTTGTGGACTATTCTGAGAAATTAGCTGCATTGGAGGAAAAGGATACCGCTATAGCAAAATTACAAGATGAAAAAGCCCAGCTGCAGTTAAAGCTTGATGCCTTGCAGCAGGAACTAGACAGTATAGAAGAACCAAATAATAATCCCCAGTTATATGATCCCTTATTTGAGGCATCCTCCCTTTATATGAATGAATTAACAAAGAGAGAAAGAGACAGGGAGCTTTTAGGTATTGCAGAAATTCTTAGTACAATAGATACAAGCCAATTTGAGTCAGAGGAATCCTTACAGCTGTATGAAAGGCTTACTCAGGAGATATTTCCTATAGTTTCTGATCAGTTATACGATGAAGGACATGACTTATATAGTGCTGGGAAGTATGAAGAAGCATTAGAAACTTTAAATATGTCATATAACTATAATTCTGATAATGTTGATGCTATTTATTTTATAGCAAGGTCATATCACCGACTAGAAGACTATGAGAATGCCAGAGTTTATTATGAGATAGTTATTAATGATTTTTCTGATTCAAGAAGATTTAATGATGCAAAGCAATTTTTAAACAGTATATCTGAAGATTAAAGATATAAAATCAACTAAAAGTTGTTAAATAACTTATGATAAAAGTTTAGGAAAAAGACGTTTTAATTAAAATGTCTTTTTTCTTAAGCATACATGGAAAAAATAGTAAGAAATAGATAAAAATAGTATGAACGGAGGGGAATATTCTAATGCAAAATGGCAAGATGCATCCAAAATTTGAGAAGAAACCGGGAAAGGAGGAAACGTCCTATGAGATAAATCAAAGGTGTTTAATTATTAGGTTGAATGATGAGCTAGATCATCATAATGCAGTTAAAATTAAGGAGAAGGCAGACAGAATAATAGAAAGAAATCATATTAAACATATTATATTTGATTTTTCCGGTGCTAATTTTATGGACAGTGCGGGGATAGGTGTGATTATGGGCAGATATAAAAAAGTAATCTTTATAGGAGGAAAGATTGCTGTGGCAAGTGTTAACTCTACAGTGGATAGAATTTTTCGTATGTCAGGCCTTTATAAAATTATTAATAAATATGACACCGTAGAGGCGGCATTAAATCATTTGAAATAGTTATTAAACTATAAAGAAAGGGGATAAGTATTAAGATGGATAATACAAATAGGATGGTATTAGAATTTGAAAGTAGATCACAGAATGAAAGTTTTGCACGTACAGTAGTTGCTGCTTTTGTAGCTGCCCTAGATCCTACAATAGAGGAATTGGCTGATATAAAAACGGCTGTATCAGAAGCTGTTACAAATTGCATCATCCATGGCTACGGAGATAAAATCGGCATAATTACAATGCGCTGCTATATCCAAGATAATGAACTGACAGTAGAGGTTGAAGATAAGGGAAGAGGAATTGAAGATATTGATAAAGCCATGGAGCCTTTATATACAAGCAGGCCAGAATTAGAAAGGTCAGGCATGGGATTTTCTTTTATGGAGGCTTTTATGGACGAGCTTGAAGTGGAATCAATCCCTGGCCAAGGTACTCTGGTTAGAATGAAAAAAACTATAGGTAAAGAGGCTATAAAAGGGTTCACAAATCAAACAGGTCAGAGTGCAATTTAATTGATGGTATGAAGGGAGTGAGTTTTAATGTGGATACGCTTGAGCTGATTAAAAGATCAAAAGAAGGTGATAAGGAAGCTAGAGATAGAGTTGTTACAGAAAATATGGGTTTAGTCTGGAGCATTGTCCGCAGATTCACCAACAGGGGTCATGAGATGGAAGATTTATTTCAAATCGGTACCATAGGTTTGATAAAGGCAATAGATAAGTTTGACTCTTCATATAATGTAAAATTTTCAACCTATGCTGTTCCCATGATTACGGGAGAGATTAAACGATTTTTAAGGGACGATGGGATGATTAAAGTAAGCAGGTCATTGAAGGAAAGTGCCGCAAAGATAAGGGCTTTTAGAGAAAAGTGTGGGAATATGTATGGCAGAGAGCCTACTATTGAAGAAATCGAACGGGAACTTAATATTACAAGAGAAGAAATTTTGATGGCATTAGAAACCGGGGCAGAAGTAGAATCTTTATATAAAACCATTTATCAAGGTGACGGAAGTCCAATATATTTGATTGATAAATTAACAGAAGCAAAAGATGAAAGTGAAAATATGATAGATAAGCTTGCTTTAAAAGAAATTATTGCTTCCTTGGATGAAAAGGAGCAGTTAATTATCAAGCTTAGATACTTTAAAGATAGAACCCAAACAGATATTGCAAAAGAACTTGGTATATCTCAAGTGCAGGTATCCAGAATGGAGAAAAAAATTTTAAAAATTTTAAGAGAAAAGCTGGGTGCTTAAAGGCCTAATACATGTAATTTCCAGTATAGTTAATTTTATAAAAACACATAATAATACCAATAAATAATAATAACAAAGCATCAGACAAGTAAACTGATGCTTTTTTATTGATTAGGAGCGATAATATGATGTTGAAAAAAAGAAGAATTTTTCTACTGGGAGCCTTTCTTATTATAGCAGCCCTTGCTGTAGCCTTATGGGTTGGCTTTTTTACCGGAGATAAGAAAAGCGAATATGATGGCACATTAGTAGAAGTATCTACTGATGAAATCATACAGCCTTTATAAAGCTATTAAGTAGGAAGGTGATTTAGATGGAAAAGCAAAAGAGTAAAATCTCAGATGTTGTAAGGGAGAAAAACACAACGGTTAGAAACCAATATTATAACCAATATGTTAAGCAGGTTACTCCCACTTTTAGTACAGTAAAAAACTGTGTTATGGCTTATATAATCGGAGGTGCTATATGTGTAATCGGTCAAGGGTTAACAAGTTTTTTCTTGTCGAGAACCGGTGATATGGAGTTGTCAAAAGCCTATACTACCTTATGTCTGATTTTTTTATCCATTCTATCTACAGGATTAGGATTTTATCAGAAATTGGCAAAGTATGGGGGAGCAGGAACCCTGGTACCGATTACCGGTTTTGCTAATTCTGTTGCTGCGCCGGCAGTAGAATACAAAAAGGAAGGCCAGGTATTTGGTATAGGGTGTAAGGTGTTTACAATTGCAGGACCGGTCATCCTATATGGAATATTTACTTCATGGGTGCTGGGATTAATCTATTATATTCTAAAACAAATAGGTATAGTTTGAGTATATTTTGTTTAGAACAGGAGTTGTAAAGATGTCTCAAAAAAACAGTGATAATAAACATGAAGTAGGAATTAATAATAAGAAAATGGTGGGAAAGCAAAGTATTGCATTTGAAAATCCCCCTTATATTATAGCAGCTGCTTCCATAGCCGGTAAAAAGGAAGGAGAAGGCCCTCTAGGAAACTTATTTGATCAGGTTGTGGAAGATTCTATGTTTGGACAAGATAACTGGGAGGCAGCAGAAAGTGAATTAATGAAAATGACAGCCCAAAGGGCCCTTATGAAGGCAGAACTAAAAAATACAGATATTAGATATCTTGTAGGTGGAGATTTGCTTGGACAATTAATTGCTACATCTTTTGGAATAGCAGAGCTAAACATTCCCCTATTTGGAGTTTATGGTGCTTGTTCCACTATGGGAGAGGCAATGAGTCTTGGGGCTATACTGGTGGACGGAGCGTATGCCAAAAAGGTAATTGCCATAACTTCCAGCCATTTTGCAGGAGCAGAAAAGCAATTTAGATTCCCCCTAGATTATGGTAATCAAAGACCTTATTCTGCTTCTTGGACAGTTACGGGATCCGGTGCTGTTATATTATCCGATCAAAAAAGTCAAAAAAAGAAAGAGGGGGAACCGGATATAGTAATTACAGGGGTTACAACCGGTAAAATAGTTGATTATGGTATAAAAGATTCTATGAATATGGGTGCAGCTATGGCTCCGGCAGCCTTTGAAACTATAAAGCAAAATTTCGAGGATTTTAATATAAAGCCTGACTATTACGATAAGATAATTACGGGAGATTTAGGTTATGTAGGTAAGGATATTTTAATAGATTTGTTAAATGAAAAAAATTATGACATAAGCAAGCGGCATATGGATTGTGGCATAGAAATATATGATCAAGAAACCCAGGATACCCATGCGGGAGGAAGCGGCTGTGGCTGCTCTGCAATTACTTTTTGTAGTTATGTATTAAAACAATTAAAAGAAGGTATATGGAAGAGGGTATTATTTGTACCAACCGGTGCCCTCCTATCTCAGGTCAGTTTTAATGAAGGGAATACGGTTCCCGGTATTGCTCATGGGGTTATGGTAGAAGCCAGATAAAGGTAAAGGAAGGAGTGAAAATCCGTGGATTATATCATTACTTTTTTAGTAGGAGGAGCAATATGCGCCCTTACTCAAATTTTACTTGATAAGACAAAATTAATGCCGGGAAGGGTAATGGTAATACTGGTTTGCCTAGGTGCCCTATTGGGGGCTGTAGGTGTATATGAGCCTTTCTCAAAATGGGCCGGTGCCGGAGCCAACGTACCCTTAACCGGTTTTGGTAATAGCTTATTTCAAGGTATAAAAAAATCTGTAGATCAAGAAGGTTTTATAGGTATTTTTAAAGGAGGATTTTCAGCTTCTGCAGTAGGAATTTCAGCTGCATTAATTTTTTCTTATATAGCCTCTTGGTTCTTTGAACCGAAGATGAAGTCATAAATGTAAAACAGGTAGAACCCATTTCTATTAATCTAGGTTCTACCTGTTTATAAACTTTATGGATTAAACCAACTCCAAAAGTTATTTGAATCTTCATTTTGATTTTGCCCATCGGAATTATTGGGATCTTCTACATTTCCATTTTGGTTTCCGTTTTCGTTTCCATTTTCCGGATTATCCGGTGGTTCCTGGTTATCTGGGGGATTTTCTTCTCCATTATTAGGATTGCCGTTTTGATTTCCATTTTGATTACCGGGTAAATTGAAATCAAAAGGAGGATTAAATCCAGGGTGACTATGGACTGTACATTTGTCCTTAGGTAGTATATAAGGGGTATCATAGGTTACACCGGTTTCTGTCTTGTTAAGATATACTGCCTCTTTCTGGTTAGGACAAAATTCAGTAGCCAATTTATTTGTTTCCGTGCATATGTGTGCTTTTACATGGACGTCACATTTTACCCTAGGCTCGGATCCCTTGGCAAAATACTCAACTCTTACAGTATTACCTCCTAAATAATGATCACATAATCCCTCTACAGCTAATTTACCTGACTTAGTACATATCTTTGCAGAAACTATTGTATCGGGCATGGTAAAGTCTTTTTTCTCCAGACCTTTTTCAATATGAATTCTTTCCATAATAGTACGCCAAATTGTACGAGTATAGGTACGTTCTGACTGAGCTCTATTGTGATCAAAACCTCCCCATACAGAAGCTGTATAATAAGGAGTATAGCCTGAAAACCATAAATCGTTATAATCTGAAGTTGATCCTGTTTTACCTGCAACAGGCATATCAATTGCTTGAAGTTTTAATTGCTTACCGGTTCCGATAGTTACTACATCTTCCATTGCATTTGTAAGTAACCATGCGGTGGATTCTTTGATAACTTGTTCTTTTTCAGGCTCATTTTCAAGTAAGACCTTGCCATTGTGGTCTAAAATTTTTGTATAGAAAATAGGTTCTATATAAAGTCCTTTATTGGCTATGGCAGCAAAGGCTGCTGTAAGTTCTAGGTTGGTTACACCGTCAGTTAGACCTCCTAATGCCATAGGATAGTTAATATCTGATACAACTCTACCATCAGGCTCTGTTCTTGATTCTACCAAGGTAGTAAAACCAAGCTTTTTCAAATAGTCATAGCCTACATTGGGAGTTACTTCAACCAAGGTCTTTACGGTTACAATATTCATAGAATCATAAATAGCTTTTCGTATAGTAGATAAACCTTCATATTCCTTTTTGGATCTCCAGTTGCTTACTTCAGTATTGGTTCCGGGGTAGTAATAAGGCCCCGCATCATCTATGACACTGGCAAGAGTAAAGCCGGCAGAATCCAAAGCAGGAAGATAAGTGGATAGAATCTTAAATGTTGAACCCGGCTGTCTTTTTGTATCTGTAGCTCTGTTTAGGGTACGATTACCGGTTTTTTCACCCCTGCCACCGACGATGGCCAGAACATGTCCGGTATGCTGATCCATCACCACGAAGGAGACTTGAGGTTGTATAACCATATCAATTTTCTCCCCTAGAATTATATCCCCTTCATCCATCATGGCTTCCTTAAATTCATTAATTTTATTTTGCATATCCTCTTTGTCTGTGAACAATAAGGAGAATTTACTATCTTTTGTATCGACATAAAGATTATCGGGATCAGGATAATCTTTAAAATATTTCAAAAGGTCATCACTGTGATAATGAATAGTGGTTTTATCTTCATCATTTTTTTGTATGGATAAGGCATATGTTAATTCCCATAATGATTTTCCCATTTCGGGGTAGTTAGATTCATCCGCTACTACTTCATCTACAATACGCTGTATTGTGGAATCTTGTGTAGTAATAATCCTTAATCCACCACTGTATATTAAGTCTAAGGCTTGAGTTTGAGTATAACCAAGTTCTGATTGTAAATCTTCCATTACCTGTACGATTAATTCATCGGTGAAATAACTGTAATAGGATTTGGTGGTATACTCCTCATTAACTGTCTGAATTCTGGAATAAACATCATCAGCCATAGCTTCATCGTATTCTTCCTGACTACACTTACCCTGTTTAAGCATCTGTCTTAGAACTTCATTCTTTCTAACTTCGTTCCTTTCCGGATTAGTTATAGGATTGTGATAAGAAGGAAGCTGTGCAATAGCTGCTATAACAGCAGCTTCTGATAGGGTGAGTTCTCCAACGTTCTTGTTAAAGTATCTTTTAGACGCTGTCTGAACCCCATAGGTACCGGCTCCAAGATTAATGGTATTTAAGTAGTATTCAAGAATCAAATCCTTGTCTAATTTATTTTCTAATTGGATAGCAAGGTATTGCTCTTGAATTTTACGTTCTAGCTTGTCTATAAAGTTTTTTTCACTACCGCCACCAAATATTTGGTTTTTTAATAACTGTTGTGTTATTGTACTGGCCCCTTGGCTAAATTCTCCGCCTTTTATACCGGAAAAGAAGGCACGAAATATACCTCGTACATCGATTCCGTCATGCTCATAGAAACGTTCATCCTCAATGCTGACAAATGCGTCCTGAACTACTTTTGGTATATCACTGATTTTTACATACTCACGATTTGCATGGGCACCAATCAAATGTTCTATAACATTACCATCACTATCATATACCTTGGTCGTATATCCCTTAGGCATAACATCAATCTGGGTAATGTTAGGAGCACTGTCTATAAGTCCTTTTATATAGCCAAGACCTGCATATACACAGATAATGACTGTTACAACTGCCATAATGAGGCATACTCTAAATAAAGTTACGCGAAATTTTGAAGTAAGCCGTCTGGAAGTTGATTTTATATAGCTTTGTTTGTTTTCAATTCCTTTTTTACTATAATCCATAATTACCTCCAATTTGCATAAAACATACGCATGGACTTTAAAGATATGATTAGTATAACAAATTATAGCCATGAAATAAAGAGAAATTTCTATATGAGTCAATAAATTACAACAAATGGATATCTATAAATATTAAATTTGCTATAAAATATGTAATTCCAAAAAAACATCTAGATAGTAATATTTTTACAATTACCTGTTAATATCTGGAAATTTTCATAATATATTATTTTTTGAGTCATTTTAACATAAAATAGTCTCAAAAAACGATGATATGTCGAAATATAACGAACACTAAAGAAAGGTGCGTTAATTTTTACTTTATTAATTGCTATATTCAGTGTATAATTATTTTTGTCAGTTGTTATCAGGATTTTCATTTAATATGGGGGTAATAATATGGGAAAGATGCAATTACTGTTTAGTAATGAAGTAACATTGGATGACAACAGAAGTATGAGGCTGGAGTATAAAATCACAGAAAACCTTAAAGCTGACAGCGGGGAGCCATATTATGGAATACAGATTGCCAAGTATCTAGGTAACAATGTAGAAATTGATGAGATCAAGGGAATCTCGTATTCCAAGGATAAGGTGGAAGCAATTATTAAAATTCTGTATGAAAATGTAGTAACTCCGATTTCAATGGTAGAAATCATAGACGATTTAATTACTTTAGAAGCTGTATAACAACTTACATATTATTATTCATATTACTTTACCAATCATGTCTTATCTTCTAACTAATCTAAAATAGACAGTTCTATTAAAATAGGTGTACTTTGCCGTCAATGATTGCAAAGTATGCCTCTTTTATTTTGCTACCGGATATGGTGCCATTAGATAGGTCTGACAGCTTTTTTTGAAAACCAGTTACCATATTTAGAGGTATCATCAGTTCTAATGTAACAATATCTGTATATTCTGAAGAAATGATAGATAAATTTTCCTGTGCAATAAAATATTGTAGTTTGCCAATCAGATTATAATCCGTTTTAATCTGCATATGGACCCCAGGCTCTTTTTTTATAATAACACTATTATTTAAACCTTCAATGGTAGCAGATTGGTATGCCTTTACCAGTCCTCCCGTTCCCAGTAAAGTTCCTCCGAAGTAGCGGGTTACAACTACTACAAGATTAGTTAACTCCTTAGCTATTAAGACATCAAGCATTGGTTTACCGGCAGTTTTACTGGGTTCACCATCATCTGAGCAACGCATTATAGGATTATTTGTACCTATTATATAGGCATAACAATTATGGGTTGCATCCCAATATTTTTTCCTTAGACTTTCTATAAAGGCAAGGGCTTCTTCTTCGGTTTCAGCTGGGCTTACAGTTGAAATAAATCTTGATTTTTTCATAACTATTTCTCCCACACCGCCCTGATAGACTGTATTGTAAGAACCCAAGAATTGTTCCATTTTTATGTCCTCCGTTTAAATTATACCTATATATTATAACATATCATTTTTATGAGGCAAGTAAGACTAAATAGGAAACATACGTTTTAACATCTTTTCTTTTATGCTATAATAGTATAATAAGTACAGAATAACTTGAGGGAGTATTATATGAAAAAGCGACTATCTTGGTTACCGGCTATACTTGTAATGATTATAATATTTAATTTTTCGTCAAAGCCGGCAGACATATCCGGCCAAAGCAGCTTGAAAATAGCAGATAATATTTATTCCATTTATGAAGGTTTAACCGGGCAGGTTAAAGAAGGAGAGGAAAGATTAAATATCTTAAGGGTATTGGATCATGTGGTAAGAAAGGGAGCCCATATTACGGAGTATGCAATTCTGGCTGCAGCCATAGCATGGCCGCTTTACTTAAGGGGTATAAGTGGTGCAAGATTAGCTTATATGACAATAGGAATGACAGCCTTTTATGCTATTACAGATGAATATCACCAGACCTTTGTTCCGGGAAGAAGCGGAGAGATAAGGGATGTACTCATAGATACAATAGGTGCCGTTATTGGTTTTTCCCTATTTAAGATTATAAAATCAATTCAGCATAAAAGAGAAAGAGATCAAATTAATAAATTATCTTGTGGTTAATCCTTTTGAACAAATTGATTTAGCTTTTGATTGTAGAAATAACCGATGGCAGATAGGGAAGAGGTAAGTTGTTCTTTATCTGCCTGAAGTTCCATACATAGCTCATCCAGTGACTGATATTGATTTCTTAACTTTGTATTAAGATAGCTTAGTAATATAAAAGGATCCTTGGGTAGGTTCATGTAATCACCTCATTTTATTATTTTATCCTAATTATTATTATGATTATTATTATGCCAAAATACTAAAAAATTGCAATAAGAAAGATAGTAGATTTAAATTAAAATACATTGAAGTTTCACGGAGGTAATGTGGTGGATTTATTTGATTATATGAGAACAAACACAATGAAAAAAGAATCACCCTTAGCTTCTAGGCTTCGTCCCCGAACCTTAGAAGAAGTAGTTGGACAAAAGCATATTATTGGTAAAGACAAGCTTCTTTATCGTGCCATTAAGGCGGATAAAATCAGCTCCATTATATTTTATGGACCTCCCGGAACAGGTAAGACCACCCTAGCTAAGGTTATAGCCAATACTACAAGCTCCATATTTACACAATTAAATGCTACTACATCGGGGAAAAAGGATATGGAGGCAGTGATTGCGGAAGCTAAGAATAATTTGGGTATGTACGGGAAGAAGACCATTTTATTCATAGATGAAATCCATAGATTTAATAAAAGTCAGCAGGATTATCTACTACCATTTGTTGAGGATGGTACTATAGTCATGATAGGGGCAACTACAGAAAACCCTTATTTTGAAGTTAATTCAGCTTTAATCTCTAGGTCAATAATATTTGAATTAAATCCATTAGAAAAAGATGATATAAAGATATTATTAAAGAGGGCCATTACAGATGAAGAAAGAGGTCTAGGAGCTTATGGGGCAAAGTTATACGATGATGCTTTAGAGTTTTTGGCAGATGTATCTAATGGAGATGCAAGATCAGCTTTAAATGCCATAGAATTAGGGGTTCTTACAACAGAACGGTCAGAGGATGGCCTAATCCATATAACATTGGATGTTGCCTCAGAATGTATTCAAAAACGAGCATTGAAATATGACAAGGGTGGTGACAGTCATTACGATACCATATCTGCATTTATAAAAAGTATGAGAGGATCGGATCCTGATGCGGCAGTATATTATTTAGCCAGAATGCTTTATGCAGGGGAAGATGTGGCATTTATAGCAAGAAGAATTATGATATGTGCTGCTGAGGATGTTGGAAATGCAGACCCTAATGCTTTAGTAGTGGCTGTAAATGCTTCTTTGGCTGTAGAGCGGGTAGGTATGCCTGAAGCCCAGATAATACTGGCACAGGCAGTAACCTATGTAGCTTCTGCACCTAAAAGCAATTCTGCAGTCAAGGCTATAGAAGCGGCAATGAAAGTGGTTGAGACAGAAAAGACCGCAACCATCCCTCCTTATCTAAGAGATGCCCACTATAAGGGAGCTGAAAAGCTTGGACGGGGAATTGGATATAAGTATGCCCATGATTATAAAAATCACTATGTAAAACAGCAGTATTTACCTGATGAAATCAAGGACTATGTATTCTATGTTCCGTCAGATAACGGCTATGAAAAAACCATAAAGGAATATTTTAAGAAAATAAAAGAGGAAGCCTAAGCTTCCCTTTATTTTTGGCTTTATTCAGCTTATATATTATTGCTTTCATCAGTATCGTCATTTTTTCTATGGACCCGTTTATAAACTGCAACTAAGCAATAAATCATAATAGGTATGATAACAGTTAGGAATACACTTGCCATAAATAAGCCCGGATATTTATCAGAGGCAAAAATACTAATGAGTAAAGATATCAGGTATAGTGATAATATGGCTACAATACCTATAATTGCAGCTACTCTTTTTCCTTTTTCTTTTTTCATCGACGATATCCTTTCTTTTTAACTACCAGATATAGTAAACAAATTGTGAACGAAAACTTAGTTTTCGCTCACAATTTGTTTATGGTAGCTTTGGTACTATAGTAATTAAACTTTAAATTTCTCTATCTCCTTAGTGAGATTATCCACATGAGTATCTAGTCTTACTGCAGATAAGTTCAAGCTCTCAACAGAATGTAGCTGTTCGTTGGAAGATTGACTGACATTGTTGGAGGCGGCTGCAATCTCTTCAAGAACTGCAGATATATTTTCAATGGAAGATAGGGTAGTAACCCTTGTCTCATTAATGCTATCCACATTCTCGGAGATTTGTTTTAAGAATACAACAAGTTTTTCAACACTTTCATTGATGTCTTGATAGGAATCTGTAGTATTCTTAACTGCACTTTCCTGTAATTTTAATACACTTTCAACTTTTCTAGCTATTTCCACTACATTTATCGTATCTTCTAATATACTCTCTATTATAAATTTAATATCGTTAACAGAAGATTTTGATTGTTCTGCTAGATTTCTTATTTCACTAGCTACAACAGCAAAACCTCTTCCGTATTCTCCTGCACGGGATGCCTCAATAGAAGCATTCAGTGAAAGAAGATTAGTTTGATTAGCTATATCATTTATAACATTTATTATGCTATTAATTGATGAAGATTTTTCAGCTAGTTTTTCTATTTCTTGAATAATACCTTTTGTAGTAGATATTGTTGAAGAAGTTTGCTTATTTAGTTCATCAGAAACATAGGTTCCTTCAATAACTCTTTGTTTAGTGTTGTCTGCAATAAGACCAATTTCTTTTGTATTGTCGCTAACTAATTCAATTTTCTTATTCAAGGCATCCATTTGAGTTAAGCATTGCTCAGCTTCTAAAGCTTGTTGGTTAACACCTTGTTCAATTTCAGTCATAGCTCTTGATATATCACTAGAGGATTTTAAGAAAGCCTCGGAAGCTTTTGATACACTGTTAGATGAAAAGGATACTTCCATACTTAAATCTTTTACCTGTTGTATCAATTGCTTCATATTATTGATAGTAGCTTGTACTTGCTCTGAGAGTACTTTAAATTCATCCTTACGGTCTATTGAAAATTGTATTGTAAGATCACCTTTAGCAGCTCTTCTAAGAACAGAGTTGATATTGTTTATTGTGTTATTAATACCGGTGGATAAAACAACTGCTGTAGTTATTGCTATAAGACAGGCAATAATAACAATTATAACTGTAGTAGTTCTTATGTTTGAAGCTTGGTTGTTTATGACTGATAAAGGCATTAAGGAACAAATCATTGCTCCTGTATCACCAATTTTTGAGTATAAGAATAAATGCTTTTTGCCTTTATAATCGACAGTATCAGAGCCAGTAGATGTATTTGACTCTAATGCTTTCTTATAAAATTGCTGATCTGTAAATACTGCTTTATCTGTTTTAACATTCTTATTTGTTTTATCTATAACTTCAAAACCATCAGGAGCTATAAAACCTAAATAACCGGATTCAAATGACAAATCAGCCAAAATTTTATTGATAGTATCTACTCTTATGTCCATAATTAAAACTGAGTCAAGATTTCCAAAAGGTCTGATTAATCTTATGGCATAATCATCAGGTTTAGTATTCAGTTTCTCATCTAGATAATCATCCTGACCGCTCCATATGTACTTCATGGGGTTTTCGATTAAATATTTACCAATTTCGGTTTCGGAAAGTCCAGCATAAAAGCCATCTTCAATCTGTACTTGTGCTGTCATAATTGACTTAGCTGTGTCAGAAATTATGTAAATATTTTTAATAAATTCATCAGATGTAATTCTAGCTGAGATTGTTTTTTGAGTACTATTCATTGTATCCCTACGATCCATCATGTCCCCTTGGTTTCTCAAATATTCCATAAGGGTAGTGTCGCCGACAAATTGGTTACTGGCAACTTTTACATTATCAAAACCAAAACGCATATATTCAGCGGCCATGTTAATAGAATCTTCAGTGGCATTTTTATAATATTTCTCAATTCCTGAGGAGGCTTGATTAGAAGAAACTATTCCAAGAAGTATTATACAAACAACTGGGATTAAAAACAATGCAATCAATTTAAATCGCAAGGTATAAAAGAAGTTAATTTTGTTTTTGTCATTGTCCACAAAATCGTTTTTATTTGTGGAAAAAGATGACTTGATAGATTCTAATAATCCATTGTTCGGTTTTTTCATAAGGTGATCTCCTCCATTGTCTTTTTAGTTTTATGCATTTTAACGTCATTTTTGGCTGATATATTCCAATTATATCATTTGATTATAAAAAATCAATTAAAATGATAAAAACAATCAAAAATTTACAAAACTTATATAATCATATATAATTACAACCTAACCTGATGATTTTTCTTTTATAGGGATAGATTTTAGTTTATTTATCTAAATAAACATTAAATTCGTCGACACAAATTAGTTTAATAACCATATTATATACTTTATGTTATAAATATACAAGTAAAAGTTCATAAAATATGTGAAATTTAAGATACAAATGATATGGATTAATTATTCTTTATAAACGATAACAGGAGTTCCTTCATCGATATTCTCAAAAATAGTCTTTGCCAAATATAGGGGGGCATTTACACATCCATGGGTTCCGTTTCTTAAATAAATATCTCTTCCAAAACTAGATCTCCAAGGGGCATCATGTAAACCTATATTGCCGAAAAAGGGCATCCAGTATTTTACCTTGGCTTCATATCCAGGTCCCCTTAAGGTTGCTTCCTTTTGCTTGTAATTAACCATGTAGACTCCAAGAACTGTAGCATTGCCTCTATTTGGATTTCCTGTAACTACAGGTCCTTGGCTAAGAAGTTTCCCATCCTTATAAAACCATAGATATTGTTTAGAAATGTTGATTTCTATGTAAGTATCTCCTATATTGGGCCAAGGAATATATCTTATCTAATAGCATATGATAATATAGGCTGTATTTTGTATTTGCTTTTTATTGACATTTATATTAAACAATGTTAATATATGTATGCAAAATATTTGCCAGTTTGTCCTCCGGTGTCCTTCGGGCCCGGGGGTTTTTTATAGGGAGAGGCGATTTATGAGTAAAGTATATAAAACATATCGTCAGCTAGTACGTATTTTGCGAAAAAGAAATTTGCAGGTAAAAGATGGATCTAAGGCTATTAGAATATTAGAAAAGGAGAACTATTATAATGTTATTAATGGATATAAGGATCTTTTTCTAAAGAATAGAGCTACTGCGACTACTGAAGAAGAATACTTAGATAATACGTTATTAGATGAGATATATGCTTTATATACTTTCGACAGGGAAATACGAATTATTCATCTTAAATATTTGTTTGATTCAGCTATAAAGAAATTATCACGTCAATTAAAGGTTATATCTATTCAAAAAGTTTTAAATACAATGGGATATACATCAGACTGGAAAAATGTGCTTCAGTTGACGAAATAATTATAAAATGAAAGACCTGCCACTTTGTTGTGACAGGTCTTCCATTAAAAAGGGGAGGATAAGTATTTAGTTTTTCTTTAGTGCTCATAATTGGAGGGGGAGTCCAATTATGAAAGAGCATACGCATTTTATCCTTACAGACATGTTCTGTATTAGGATATTACTATTATGATACATTTTTACTTAATTTATACATAATTTATTTAATTTAGTAAAAAAATCTTGATGGAAAATACATAGGCAATATGTTATAATTACAGACTATAAAATACAGAACAATGGAAGGATGAAAAGTATGGGACTACTTAAAGAGTGGAGAGATTTTGCCTATGCCTATGATATGAATACCAGGTCAGGCCAGATGTTTTGGGCAAAGTACTTTAATATTGAGAAGGAGATTTATCAGAAGCTACTTGCCAATCCCGATAAAGTATGGGAAGGAAGCGTTGAAGAACTGGCCAAAGAATTTGATACTGAGCTAAAATATTTTGTAGGCTTCTTAGACGGTATAAATGATAGTCTTATAACTCCTAATCCCATAGAAGAAATGGATAAGGATACAGTGGTAAGTCTTGCTTATGATAAAGAGAAGCTTTATTATAATATGGTAGCTGCAGAAGCAGATTGGTTATATAATCTTGAGGAATGGGAACCCTTGCTTACAAAAGACCGTAGAAAAGAATTATATAAAGAGCAAAAGAATTCCAAAACTATTGTTAAGGGTAAGAAAATAGGTAGAAATGAGCCATGTCCATGCGGAAGCGGTAAGAAATATAAAAAATGCTGTGGATTAAACGCATAATGGTAGCAAGAGCAATATATAAAAGGATAAGCACTTTGAAATGCCTATCCTTTTTTAGTTGGAAAATATAATAAAATGTAATTTGAAATTTCTAATGTTTCTGTTTGTATAAGAGGTATTGGAGATAATTTTTTAGTTCCTTAATATTTTCTTGATCTAATTGCTGATACATTTCTAAAAAATCCTCAATATCCTTATCTAAGAACTTTCCACTGTTTGATATATATGAGTCTGATATTCCTAATAGATAGTCACAAGAGACATCAAAAATTTTTGCTAATATAATAAGTTTTTCAAAGGATGGTTCATTTCTACTAGACTCATAGTTGGATATGGCTGTTGGTTTAAGTCCTAATATATCAGCTAATTCGCTTTGTGTCATCTTGTTGTTCAATCTAAGCTGCCTTAAGCGTGTATTGAACTTCATTAATGCCTCCAAATGTAAGTTTATTGCTATCGATTTATTATATAATGATTAAAAAATCATTGTCAATATTAAAAGCTAACAAAGGTTTTATATTGACTTAGTTAATTTGAATCTTTATCATAATATTATGGAAATTAATAATAATATACATAGAATTAGTAATGGTCAAAAAGAAATACTAAATAACTAGAAATAAGATGAAAATATGGAGTGTTATAAATGGGAAGAAAAAATAGGTTTGATATGTATATAGATTATGAAAAGTCATATAGGAATCGGAGAAAAAGAAGGGGAAATACTTTTATAAAGGTTATTTTACTTCTTATCTTTTCAGCATGTATAGGATTTGCTTCTTATTATGGGGTTCGCTTAAAGATGGATGAGCAAAAAAACCGTAATAAAAATGAATTTAATATGGGAAAAAATATTAATCAAGATAATATAGAAGTCGAAAATTTGTCTAATAAAGAAGATACAAATGTTTTACCGGATTCTAATAAGGATACTGATTCTAAAGATTCTTTTGAAAATTCCTCAGAAA
This sequence comes from Herbinix luporum, assembly GCF_900070325.1. Lineage (GTDB taxonomy): Bacteria > Bacillota > Clostridia > Lachnospirales > Lachnospiraceae > Mobilitalea > Mobilitalea luporum. The sequence continues at coordinate 2,140,966 of NZ_LN879430.1, read as the reverse complement.
CTTCAACGGAGGAAATAGAAACAATCCCCGTAAATAGTAAAGATTCAAAAAATAAAGTAGTAGATGAATCAAAAGATGATAAAACCTTACAGGAAGTTGATAACAGGGAACCTGTTAGGGTAAAAGGAATTTATGTAACGTCTAGAGCTATTATGGACAAGAGAGAAAAGTTGTTTGAAATAGCCGATACTACTGAAATTAACGCCATGGTAATAGATATAAAAGATGATAATGGCAGGATTACTTATATGATGGACAGCCCTAAGGCTTTGGAGATTGGTGCAACAACCAATACGATTTCCGATATAGAAGAATTGATGGCAATATTAGAAGAAAAAGATATTTATCCAATTGCCAGGATTGTAGCATTTAAAGATCCTTATTTAGCAGAACAAAAACATGAGTTGGCTATAAAGAATAAAGATGGTTCCTTATATAGGGACAATAATGGTGAGTGTTGGGTTAATCCTTATGAGAAAGAAGTATGGGACTACCTGATAGAAGTTTCTAGCAAGGCAGCAGAAATAGGTTTTAAGGAAATTCAATTTGACTATATCCGCTTTTCAACCGGTAAAGGTATGTCAAATGTAGATTTTGGACCTTTGGCCAGGGAGAAAACAAAAGAAGATATAATTATTGAATTTACCAAATATGCTTATGAAAAATTGAAGCCCTTAGGAGTATTTGTCTCGGCAGATGTATATGGAACTATTATAAGCAGTAGTATTGATGCGGGGCTTGTAGGGCAAAATTATGTGGAAATGGCTAAGTATTTAGATTATATTTGTCCCATGATTTATCCTTCCCACTTTGGTGAAGGTAACTATGGAGTGGATCACCCTGATTTAGAGCCTTTTAAAATAGTACGAAAGGTCCTAACTGCTTCTAAGGAAAAATTAGATCAAATTCCGGAAGGGGAACATAAAGCAATTGTTAGGCCTTGGCTTCAAGATTTTACAGCTACTTGGATTAAGAATTATCAGGAATATGGAGGATTGGAACTTAGGGAACAAATTGGCGGCGTATATGGTGCAGGATATAAGGAATGGCTTTTATGGAATGCAGCTTGTAATTACTCGGTAGATGGACTAAAAAAGAAATAAGTAAGTTTGTCAATATTAAATGAATAAATTCCCTTATAGCTTAATATATTCTAGTATAGGTCCGATTAAGAGGTGTATTATGAGCAAGGCACAATCACAAAACTCAGCAATTATCTATATATTGGAAGCTTTGGTATTTTCATATATTATTACTGCTTTATTATTGCTGATTCTTTCATTTCTTATGTTAAAGCTAGATATTTCCTCAACTGTTATCAGTGGCGTAATTAATTTGTCCTATATTATTTCTACATTTATCGGGGGCTTTTTTATCGGAAAAAAAACAGAACAAAGAAAGTTTCTGTGGGGCTTAATTGTAGGTATATTTTACTTTGTGATTTTAATGCTGATATCCTTAATGATGAACCATGGAAGTGTTCTTCCCCTGGGAAATTTATTTACAGTATTTATTATTACTAGCCTAAGTGGTATGTTGGGTGGAATGATTAGCTGAAATAAACTTTATATTTATGTATGTAAAGGGGGGCAGTTAATGCCCCCTAATATAATTTTGAGATATATTCGCATTGTATTTTGATATTGGATTGTTTATACTATATTTATTATTGGGAAATACTAAGGAGAGAATATGAAAGGGATTTTTATTACAGGTGGACTGGGGCAATTGGGACATGCCCTATACAATCTTTTAAAGGATAATAAAGACTATCAATTGTATCTTACGGATTATCAGCCTAGTGAAGATGGTATTGTTAGAAAATTAGATATAACAGATGAAGCCGCAGTAGAAGCTGAAATTATAGGTATAAGACCAGATATTATTATTAATTGTGCTGCTATGACTGCAGTGGATTTATGTGAGAGTCAGCAGGAAATGGCCTATAAAATAAACGCCCTAGGACCTAAATATCTTGCTAAAGCAGCCGCAAAAGTTGATGCAAAGCTTATTCATGTTTCAACCGATTATATATATGACGGACAAGCTAAATCACCTTATACAGAAGAAACCAAAGCAAATCCAATAAATATATATGGCCATACTAAGCTGGCAGGAGATAATTTTGTTATGGAGTATTGCCCCAAGGCTTTTGTACTCCATACAGCTTGGTTATATGGAGAGGGCAAGAATTTCGTAAAAACCATGCTAAGATTAGCTAAGGAAGGTAAAAAAATCCGGGTGGTGTCCGATCAGATAGGAACTCCAACCAGTGCACTGGAGCTAGCCAGAGCTATTATATTTTTAATGGAAACAGACAGTTATGGTAAATACCATGCCACCTGTGAGGGTAAGGCCAGCTGGTATGAGTTTGCACAAAAAATATTTGAAATGGCCGGTTTAAATATTGAGGTGGAAGCTATATCTACCGAAGAATATCCTACTCCGGCAAAACGTCCTATGTATTCTGTACTTGATAATAAAAAGCTAAGAGAGTGTCATAGTTATTATATGAAGGATTGGCAAGAAGCTTTAAAAGAGTACATGGATAGTATAAGAACTGATGATTAGACTTCATTTTCATATGGTTAGTATTTTATCTAGCTATAATAATAAATTGGTATAATAAAATATAAAAATCAGAAACATCTAGGAAAGGCATGGTAAAAAGATGAGATACGAAGAGTTTACAATAGAGGGAAGAAATGCAGTTTTAGAAGCATTAAGAGCAGGCAGACCTATCGACCGCTTATTTGTACTTAACGACAGTCAGGATGGTCCTATCAGAACTATTGTCAGTAAGGCAAAGAAAATGGATGTTATAATAAGCTATGTGACCAAAGAAAGACTAAATCAAATGTCTCAAACAGGAAAACATCAAGGGGTTATAGCTTATGTTGCAGCATATGAATATGCCGAAGTAGATGATATATTAGAGGCTGCAAACAAGAAAGGAGAGGCTCCCTTTATATTGCTACTAGACAGCATTGAGGACCCTCATAATCTTGGAGCTATTATCCGTACTGCTCATCAAGCTGGAGCCCATGGAATAATAATTCCAAAACGCAGGGCTGTTGGACTTACTGCCACAGTGGCAAAAACCTCAGCCGGAGCCATTAATTATCTTCCGGTTGCAAAGGTGACTAATTTATCTGTTACAATAGAGGAATTAAAGAAAAAAGGTATTTGGTTTGTATGTGCAGATATGGACGGAGAATTGATGTATAATCTAGACCTAAAAGGCCCTATTGGATTAGTTATAGGTAGTGAGGGTGAAGGAGTAGGACGGCTTATAAAGGAAAAATGTGATTTTATTGCTAAGGTTCCTATGTTCGGTAAAGTAGATTCATTAAACGCATCCGTAGCAGCAGGAATACTGGCCTATGAAATCGTTAGGCAAAGAATTTGTTGATAAATGTTTACAGGGCAATAAGGAGTTGAGTAGATGATGACTAATAGTAAATACAATGCCATGCCCGATGAAGAAATTGTTAGTCTGATACAGGCAGGGGATGGTTCTGCTATGGATTATCTTTTTGAAAAATATAAGTACCTGGTTAGGAATAAAGCAAAAGCTTTATTTTTAATCGGTGGTGATAAAGATGATCTAATTCAGGAGGGAATGATTGGGCTTTATAAGGCTATTCGTGATTATAATAAGGATAGGCAAAGCTCTTTCTTTAACTTTGCTGATTTATGTATATCAAGGCAAATCTATAGTGCAATAAAGGTCTCCAATAGAAAGAAGAATATCCCCTTAAATACATATATATCCATATATACACCGCTTTCAGGAGATAATGGGGAAGGATTGGAAAAAGAGACCCTAGTAGACATAATACACCAAAAAAATAGTTCAAATCCTGAAGAATTAGTTATTGACAAAGAGAATACCAGTATGATAGAATATGAACTTGTAAGACGCCTGAGCGACTTGGAGAAGAAAGTGCTTAGTTTGTACATGCAGGATTTAAAGTATGTCCAGATTGCAGAGGTACTTGGTAAAGAACCAAAGACCATAGACAATGCCTTAACAAGAATTAAGACTAAGCTAAACCAAGTGCTTAAGGATATTGAAGAAAAACAAAAAGTATAAGTTGCTGTTGTAGCTCAGATGGTAGAGCACCTCATTGGTAATGAGGAGGTCAGCGGTTCAAGTCCGCCCAACAGCTTTAAGTAAAATAAAGGGTTGTAGCGATTTTGGAAAAGTCGTTACAGCCTTTTTCTAATGAGTTTTTTCTATGACTTATGACTATTTGCTGACCTAATCATCTATAGTTGAGGAAATGAGAGAATTATAAATGAATTGTATTAATGCATCCTTCGGGGTGCTTTTTTTAATAATAAACCATAATATGTTGACCTTTTCCAAATTAAGGAGTAATATATAATGAAAAATAAAATATAAACAAGCAACACTAGTAAATTTCTTCTACATGAATACTCCTTAGGAAAACAAGAATTAAATTTAGATAATTACAAAAGTTTTCAAGAATTTCTAGCTTTAAAAGATTATAATAAATATAAGTATTTTGCCATGTTAAGTGAAAGTTTAAAAGGACTATTTGATGAGGGTACCGGTTTTGAGCCAAAGTACAGAGATTATGTTTCTGATGCAGGGCAAATTCTTTCAGAATGTAGTAACTATAAAGACTTAATAAAAGATATTATGATGAAGTTAAATGATTAAAATCTAACTGAAATAATGTTTGATTAGGATTGCATATTTAGAGAATTTGAGTTGGCTTAACTAGATTTAGTTAAGTTTACTGAATTGTTGGTTGAATAATGCTATAAAAATCTATAAAATTTCTATGGACAATTCAATAAAGATATGATAAGATATCATTCGTAAGTTAATTGGGCGCTGCTAAAGAGCAAGAGTCCAGTAGTATATCCGCTCTTTTCTTATTGATATAATAGGGGGAGAACCGGAACATCGAGGTGTGGCTCAGTTTGGCTAGAGCGCTACGTTAGGGACGTAGAGGCCGCAGGTTCAAATCCTGTCACCTCGATTATTTTATTTATATAATAATTATAGTAGCAAGATTAGAAGAACTCTTATCTAGAGTTCTTTTTTGTATACAGTAATTATTTTTTGACTTTACAGTTTTAAAAAAATTATATATAAAATTGAAGAGCAAACATGGAATTTTAACTTTCGCCGCCTTACCGGGGGTGCAGTAAATTATTGATAAAAGCTATTGCTTTTTTCTGATAAAGTGTATTGACAATAATTTAAACATAAGTTATACTACTCCCTACATACATATGTGATTACTGGGAATTAAGTGAGAGAAGTTATAGTACGGAAGGGAGCTTATCTGATGAAAACATCAAGCATCATCATGTGCAATATGTGTAACATGTTTGGTATGTGTACTATGTACGGCATGCCTTATATCATATTGCGCTCTGATAGATGAATCTGGTGTTTTCCTTAGGAATATAAGCTTACTATATCCTAAATATAATAGAAGGTAAAAACCAGCAGGAGGCTATCAGGCCTCCTGTTTTTATTACTCTTGTATTTCCTAATTATGTAAATGTGGCGGAGGTGGTATTATGGGTAATCGGAAACCTATAATTGAATTAATTGGACTTGGCAAGACTTTTGAAAATAACAATAACAAAGTAACTGCCCTAAAAGGAATTGATCTTAAAATATATGAAGGTGAAATTTTCGGAATTATAGGTCTTAGTGGTGCGGGAAAAAGTACCTTAGTTAGATGTATTAATTACTTAGAAAAACCGACGGAAGGTACAGTTGTTTTTAACGGAATTGATTTATCTAAAGTAAGTAAACATGAATTATTGAAGATTAGGCAATCTATGGGGATGATTTTCCAGCAGTTTAATTTGCTGATGCAGCGGACTGTACTGCAGAATGTATGCTTTCCTTTAGAGATAGCAGGGGTTTCAAAGAAGGAGGCAAAAAAACGGGCCATAGAACTTCTTGAGATAGTGGGGCTTAGTGATAAGGCAAATTCATATCCCGCTAAGCTTTCTGGAGGACAAAAGCAAAGGGTAGCCATAGCCAGAGCCCTAGCAACAAAGCCCAAGGTACTTTTATGTGATGAAGCTACCAGTGCTTTAGATCCCACTACTACCAGGTCTATTTTAAAACTTTTAAATGAAATAAATCAGAAACTGGGGATTACGATAATAGTGATTACCCATGAAATGAGTGTTATTGAAGAGATTTGCCACCGTGTGGCTATTATAGATCATAGTAATATAGCTGAAATAGGTGATGTTGATGAAGTCTTTATGAAACCAAAATCTAAGATTGCAAAGAAGTTAATATTTCCGGGGGCAAATCATATTGAAATCTTTGAAGGTAAGGACAAATTACGTATTATCTTTGACGGAAGGACTTCTTTAGAGCCGGTTATTGCAAATATGATATTGGAATGTAAAGCTCCGGTGAATATTTTATTTGCAGACACAAATGATATTTATGGTAAAGCATACGGACAAATGATTATCCAGCTGCCCGATGATGAAATGGGAAAGAAAAGGATATTTGCATATCTAGAGGCCAATAAAATACCCCATGAGGAGGTGATTTAGCATGTTTAGTCAGGCGGTAATTAATATGATAGGAGAAGGCATATTAGAGACTTTGTATATGACTTTAGTATCTTCCTTATTTGCTTATATACTAGGCCTTCCCTTAGGCATCTTGTTGGTAGTTACCGATAAGAATGGTATTGCTCCCCTTGTGATACTAAATAAAATTCTAGGGATAATAGTAAATATAATTCGTTCTGTTCCTTTTGTTATTCTTTTGGTGGCCTTAATGCCATTTACCAGAATGCTTATAGGTACTACCCTAGGTTATAAAGCGGTAATTGTTCCTTTAGTTATTGGTTCGGCTCCGTATATTGCTAGGTTAGTAGAAAGTTCTTTAAAAGAGGTGGACTATGGGGTGATAGAAGCGGCACAGTCCATGGGGGCTTCACCTTTGCAGATAATCTTTAAGGTGCTGATTCCTGAGGCTAAGCCATCTTTGATTATGGGAGGGGCTATTGCAGTAGTCACAATTCTTGGTTATTCAGCAATGGCCGGATTTGTCGGAGGTGGAGGACTTGGTACAATTGCAATAAATTATGGATACCACCGCAATCAGACGGATATAATGCTGGTCACTATAATTTTAATGGTATTGATTGTCCAAGTATTTCAGGAGATCGGAACCATATGGATGAAACATACTGATAAGAGATTATAGAAACTTATAAAAAGGATAATATTAGGTATGGTTAATTATAAAAATATTAGGAGGTATTAGGATGAAGAAAATTGTTACAGTAGTACTACTTACTTTATTAACAGCAGTTCTTCTTAGTGGCTGTGGTGCTAATAAAAAGAATGGTACAGATAATACTACACAAGGTAAAGAAGAAGGTTCCAACAAGGACTCGAAAAAAATTGTGGTAGGAGCCAGTGTTACACCTCATGCAGAAATCTTAGAAGTTGCTAAAGGACTTTTAGCAGCTAAGGGATATGAGCTGGAAATTATTGAGTATACCGATTATGTTCAGCCAAATCTTGCTCTAGATTATGGTGACCTGGATGCTAATTTCTTTCAGCACAAGCCTTACCTAGATAATTTTAATGAAGAACGTAGCCTGAATTTGGTGTCTGTTGCTGCTATTCATTATGAGCCCTTTGGTATTTATCCCGGAAAGACTAAGACTTTTGAGGAACTAAAGGATAAGGCAGAAATATCCATACCCAATGACGGAACTAATGAAGCAAGGGCCCTTCTATTACTGGAAGCCCAAGGGCTAATAAAACTTACAGAAGGTGCCGGTATGAATGCAACCATTAATGATATTGCGGAAAATCCAAAGAATCTTGTAATTCATGAAATAGAAGCGGCACAACTTGTTCCTTCCTTAAATGATGTGGATATGGCAGTTATAAATGGTAACTATGCTATTCAGGGTGATTTAAATGTATCAAAGGATGCTATTGTGGTAGAGGATCAGAATTCATTAGCGGCAGAAACCTATGGTAATGTCATAGCTGTAAGAAAAGGGGACGAAAAAAGGGAAGAGATTAAAGCCCTTGTAGAAGCCCTAAAAAGTGATGAAGTAAGAGAGTTTATTGAAACAACATATGAAGGAGCAGTAGTTCCCCTGTTTTAGAATTAACTATTTAACCGGAAGCCTAATGATAAGGTTTCCGGTTTTTTTATGGATTTTTGGGACTTGTATGTAAAAAAGATGTAATTAGCTTCAAATATTGAAGTCAATAGTTAATTATGTTACTATTATTTATAGTTTATAAAATCAATTTTCTGAAAGGGGGATACAATTGACTAAGCTGTTAAAATTAAAGCGTAATTATTTATTATTGTTATTTCCTCTTTCTTTTATTTTGATATTATTAGCCAGAAAGAGCAGTTATTTTGCAGAAGAGATATATGCTTTACATATTTATAGATATTTATCACAACTTGTTGCTTTTATAACCGGTATTATACCTATATCTTTGGCAGAAGTCCTTATTATATTGATACCGATAATTTTGATAGCTATCTTCATAAGGTTTCTTATTCGTGTAATAAAAGATAAGGATAGCCGTAAAGTATATATTTTAAAGGGTATAATAAATGTATTTTGCACAGCAAGTGTAGTCCTATTTTCTTTTACCCTTTTGGGAGGACTTAATTATTATAGATATTCTTTTAGCCATTATTCAAATTTGGAGATAAAAAAATCCTCTTTAGATGAGCTATTTAATATGACAAAAGAGCTGGCAAATCAGGCAAATGAACTTAGGAGCCAAATCCCTGAAGTTGATGAAAATGGAGTTTTTAAATTATCCATGAGTAAATATAAGCTGGCCAAAGAAACCGGCAAAGCTATGAAACGTTTATCGGAAGAATACCCGGTTCTTGGAGGCAGATATAGCTCTCCCAAGCCTGTATTGTTTTCAAGTTTAATGTCTTATACTGAGACCACAGGGATTTTCATTCCTTTTACCATGGAAGCTAATGTGAATGTGCATATCCCTGATTATTCAATTCCGGCTACCATGCTCCATGAACTTGCCCATCAAAGGGGTTTTATGAGAGAAGATGAGGCAAACTTTATAGCTTATCTTGCAGGTATGTGTTCTGATAAAGTTGAGATTAAGTATAGTAGTACCATGCTGGCCCTGATTATATCCGGTAATGCCTTATACCGTCAAAATCCGCAGTTGTATTTTGATATCCGGGATACCTACCTAGAGGGAGTCATAAAAGATTTGCGAGCCAATAATGAATATTGGGCCAAATACGAAGATACGGTGGTCAGTACTGTTTCCAATAAAATCAATGATACCTATTTAAAGGCCAATGCACAATCGGACGGAGTAAAAAGCTATGGTCGTATGGTTGATTTATTATTGGCAAAGTATAGAAAAGACCAGGAAAAGAATTAACTTAGTTGAAACACAGTCTATTCCAATGTAGGACGTATATGGTATGGAGTAAAAAATGTAAGGGAGTATAACAATACTATGTATTAAAGGCATAAAACCATAAATAATGGTTTATTTGAAATAACTGATACATGTCTCAATTTTAGAAGTACAAAGTTAATTGCTTTTTGTCTGCATTTTTATATAAGTTACCTGCTTGATAGTTAACTGAAACTTGAGCTCCTGTTTTTGTAGCTCCCCCATGGGTTCTTATTAATAAGCCTTTATCTTCTAGTTTTTGTATGTCATTTCTTATTGTAACTTCCGAGCAGTCTAGTTGCTTACTTAAATCAGATACTCTTACAGAACCTTTTTCATCTAATTCCTGTAAAATAAATTCCATTTGATGTTTCACTACCTATAACCCCCTTACGATAATAAGGGTATTATATCTAAGTAGAAAGTATAATGCAAGAATTGAAAGTCAAACGTTAAGAAAACCAGCTAATTTAGGTATAATTAGCTCTGCTTATAAATCATGGAATTTTTAGGGGTTGATTTTTTAAAAATACATGATATAATTATTAATAAAATATTAACAAAATGTTATGAATGTTCCAAAAATGTAACATTTTAATTTCAAGGAGATAACAATGAATACAATAAAGAAACTAATTGTTACTTTAATAGGGGTTTTAATGATTTCGCTGGGATTTGGACAAGCAGCATATGCCACTGATCTTACGAAATCAGAGAATGCTACCGATAATACTACAGATATATACTTTTCGGAAGAAGCTATAGATAATGATAGAGAAATACTTGCTGCCCTAGCCTATGAAACCTATGTAGACGAGCAGGGACAGGTTTACTATATTGAAAAAGAAGCTAAAGAAGCTGAAATTGTGAAAACGGAAGAAGAACAAAAAGAGTCGGAAGAAAAGGAAGAAGAAAAGAAGAAAGAAAAAGCTAAGAAGAAAGAGACCAAGAAGAAAGAGACTAAGAAGAAAAAGCCTGCTTATTCTAAGAAGGAACTCAGACTATTATCAGCTCTAGTTTATTCAGAAGCAGGGGATCAGTCCTATGAGGGTATGCTTGCCGTAGCTAATGTAGTTCTTAATAGAGCTAAAAGTAAGGCTTATGCCCATGTAAACACCATTGAAGAAGTAATATACGACAGGAAATGGTCAGTCCAATTTTCAGTTACAGTAAAGAATAAAAAGACAGGTAAAAGTATTTTGGATAGGGCCTTAGAGCTTTATGATACAGGCAAATACCCTGGTCGTAATTCTGCATCTGAGAAAAAGGCAATGAATAGGGCGATTAGAGCAGCAAAGGCTGCCCTAGAAGGGGAAAATAATATCGGTGATTTTCTCTGTTTTAGTATGAAAAAAGGTGCATCAAGTATAAAGAAAAAATATGACTACAAGATTATAGGTGACCATATTTTTTACAGAACTAAATAATTTAAACATTTTGCTAAAAGAAGCTGTGCTATATCCCTTATAGGGAATTGTAGTACAGCTTTTTACTTTACAAATAATATTGTAGACAAATTAAACTTTTATCTTTATTAATAATGTGATATCATATTACATAATAAAACCAATCATAAACTTTGATATATATAGTTATTTTTAACTGATACAAGCAGAGGAGGAACTATGGCTAATTTATTTTCTGGATTAGAGGAATTTGGACTAAATAATTTATCAAATATCAATATATATGATGAAGAGGAAAAGGATGAAGAAAAAGACGGTAAGAAAAGTAAGCAAAACACCTTTTCTGAAGCAGATATAATTTTTGATAAGACCTATACATGCCCTGTTTGTAATACGGAATTTAAATCCAAGGCAGTTAAAACAGGTAGGGTAAAACTTCAAAGTCTTGATACGGATTTAAGGCCAAAATATGTACAGGCGGATCCTTTAAAATATGATGCCATTTTATGTCCCAAATGTGGATATGCAGCATTGAACAGATTTTTTAAGTATGTAACTAATGCTCAGGCTGATTTGATTAGGAAGAACATTTCTGTAAAATATAAGCCCACTGCAGAACCAGAAAGTGTCTATACCTATGATGATGCAATCGCAAGACATAAGATGGCCTTGGTAAATTCTATTATAAAAAAAGCAAAGACTTCAGAAAGGGCATATACCTGTTTAAAGACAGCATGGGTAATTAGGGGAAAGGCAGAGAATCTTCCTTTAGATACACCTAATTATAAAGAAGAAATAGCTAAACTTAAAAAAGAGGAAAAAGAGTTTTTATCCAATGCATATGAGGGCTTTTCTGAGGCATTTATGAAAGAAGCATTTCCTATGTGCGGTATGGATGAAAATACTATGACAATTCTTGTAGCAGAACTGGCCAGAAAGAAGGGGAACTTAGACGAAGCATCAAGATGGGTATCTAGAGTATTAGTCTCAAGGGATGCCAGTGAAAGAATTAAGGAGAGAGCAAGAGATATAAAAGAATTGATAAAAGAGGGAAGATAATTGAAGGAAAAATTGCATACTATACCTGTGAATGAAGCATTTGATAAGGTTTCAGAATGTCCGGTTTGTAATATGAGAAAAGAATTAGAAGAAAAGGCAATTGATTTTACCATGGGACCTAGTTATATGGAAGATGATGTCCGTGGTGAAACTTCAAGGTTGGGTTTTTGTAAAAGTCATATGGAACTTTTATATAAGAATCAGAACCGTCTTGGATTAGCTCTAATTTTAAAAAGTCATATGGATAGAGTAATTAAGGATGTTGAGAAACAATCCGCCAGTAGTACAAAAATAGCAGCACCTTCTTTGTTTAAAAAGCAGGGGTCCAGTCTAGGTGTTGTATCCTATATGGAGAAGCTTAATAGCTCCTGCTATATATGTGAAATGATTAATCGGACTTTTGAACGTTATATAGCCACAGTATTTTATTTATATCGTCATGAAGAAGAATTTAGGCAAAAGTTTAAAGCTTGTCAAGGATTTTGTAATGATCATTATGCTTTACTTTATAAAGTAGCTCCTAAGCATTTAAGCGGTAGCCAACTTAAATCCTTTACCGATGATTTGAACTTATTATATATTGAGAATATGAAAAGGGTCAGAGATGATTTAGAATGGTTTATTAATAAATTTGATTATCGTTATGCTAATGAACCATGGAAAAATTCAAAGGATGCATTACCAAGAGCAATTACGAAGACTAATAGTATCATTTAGATGGATATTTTATTAGAATAATAATACCGGTTTTGGTATAGAGTTTCTAATTCTTAATATACTAGAAGTAGTATATGGGAATAAGAAGAGTTATTGCCATAGGGTGATAACTCTTCTTATTTGCACTATTATATTAAGTTTTATATATGCTCAGACAGATAAAATTAGAAAAGATGAGAAAAAATGAGATATTAAGAGTAAGCGGGAGAAAACGATGAATAATATGCCAAATTTTATTAGATGTGAAGTTGCATATTAAAAGTAAATTTACTAATATATTAACTATCAGTTAGCACTCAACAGGCAAGAGTGCTAATAATTCTCAAAATTTGGTTAATAATACATAGTGGAAATAACACAAAATGTAAATATATAAATTTTATTATGACAAGGTGTTATTTCACATGTAATAATTTAAAGGAGGAATATGAAATGAAGCTTGTACCATTAGGAGATAAGGTGGTTTTAAGGCAGTTAGTTGCAGAAGAAACAACAAAGTCCGGAATTGTTTTACCCGGTCAAGCAAAAGAAAAACCACAGCAGGCAGAAGTTATTGCTGTTGGACCAGGCGGCATGGTTGATGGTAAAGAAGTTACTATGCAAGTAAAAGTCGGAGATAAAGTTATATATTCAAAATATGCCGGAACAGAAGTTAAGCTTGATGAAGAAGAGTTTATCATCGTTAAGCAGAGCGATATAGTAGCAATAGTAGAAGACTAATAAAGGAGGAGATATTACATGGCTAAGGATATTAAATATAGTGCTGACGCACGTAAGGCCCTTGAGGTAGGAGTTAACAAGCTGGCCAATACAGTAAAAGTTACTTTAGGTCCCAAGGGTAGAAACGTTGTTTTAGACAAATCTTTCGGAACACCTTTAATTACCAATGACGGTGTTACTATAGCAAAAGAAATAGAATTAGAAGATGCATTTGAGAATATGGGTGCTCAGATTCTAAAAGAAGTAGCAACAAAAACCAATGATGTAGCCGGTGACGGTACTACAACTGCTACTGTTCTTGCACAGGCTATGATCAGTGAGGGAATGAAGAATCTGGCTGCAGGTGCAAATCCTATTATTCTTAGAAGAGGAATGAAGAAAGCTACAGATGTAGCGGTAGAGTCAATCGTTAAGATGAGCTCAAAAATAACAGGCAAAGATCAAATTGCAAGAGTTGCTGCAATTTCTGCCGGTGATGACACTGTAGGACAATTAGTTGCAGATGCTATGGAAAAAGTAAGCAACAACGGTGTTATTACTGTTGAAGAATCTAAGACTATGAAGACTGAACTTGACCTTGTTGAAGGTATGCAGTTCGATCGTGGATATATTTCAGCTTATATGTGCACTGATATGGATAAGATGGAAGCAGTACTTGAAGATCCATATATTTTAATTACAGATAAGAAGATTTCCAATATCCAAGAGATTCTTCCTCTGCTTGAGCAAGTGGTACAATCCGGTGCAAAATTATTAATCATTGCTGAAGATGTAGAAGGTGAAGCTCTTACAACAATTGTTCTTAATAAGTTAAGAGGAACATTTACCTGTGTAGCTGTAAAAGCTCCCGGATACGGTGACAGAAGAAAAGCTATGCTTCAGGATATTGCTATCCTTACAGGTGGTACAGTAATTACTGAAGAGCTTGGTCTAGATTTAAAAGAAACTACTTTAGATCAGCTTGGACGTGCAAAATCAGTTAAGGTTCAGAAAGAAAATACAATTATTGTTGACGGCTTAGGCGAAAAAGCTGAGATTGAAGCTAGAATTAATCAGATTAAGGCTCAGATTGAAGAAACAACTTCTGAATTTGATAAAGAAAAATTACAAGAAAGACTTGCTAAATTATCCGGTGGTGTTGCAGTAATTAAAGTTGGTGCAGCCACTGAGACAGAGATGAAAGAAAGCAAACTTCGTTTAGAGGATGCTTTAGCAGCTACAAGAGCAGCTGTTGAGGAAGGTATTGTTGCCGGCGGTGGCTCCGCATTTATCCATGCTTCTAAAGAGGTTGCTAAATTGGCAGATACCTTAGAAGGTGACGAAAGAACCGGTGCAAATATTATCCTTAAGGCCCTTGAAGCTCCTCTTTACTGCATAGTTGAAAATGCCGGCTTAGAAGGCTCCGTAGTTACCAGCAAGGTTAAGGAGAGCAATCCTGGAATCGGATTTAATGCTTTGACAGAAGAATATGTAGATATGGTAGAAGCAGGTATCCTAGATCCTACTAAGGTTACAAGAAGCGCCCTACAAAATGCAACCAGCATAGCCTCCACCTTATTAACTACTGAGGGTGTTGTAGTGAACATAAAGTCTGACGAACCTGCTATGCCCGCTGGCGCAGGCGGAATGGGTATGATGTAATCAGACCGAAAGACAAAGAAAAATCAATCTTTTATGGTGTCCCAAGATGATATTTCATCATATGGGGCACCTTTTTTATAAACAACTTAATTTACTTGAAATTAATATATAACGTATTGACAAGTATATAAGGATTGTATATGATAGAGTAGGAAACTACATATGTATTAATAATAATGCTAGGGGAGCGACAGCTGAGAAGCATGTTTAGTAATAACATGCTGACCCTCACTACTTGATCCGGGTAATACCGGCGTAAGGAAGCAATCAAGTGTCAAGTGTCCCCTCCTTAGCAAATAAAAGGAGGTTTTTTTGTGTTTGAAAAATTATTTGATTTTTTTATAGTAAGAGATCTTGAAAGTCAAAGTTTTTATCCTACTACGGCAGGAAAAATAGTCCTACTGATAATTATAGTTATGCTCTTAGTTGTTTTACTTACAGTTAGCAATGTAGAGCACAAGTTTAATATCAAGCAATTGGCTTTTTCTTCAGTGGCCATGACAATGGCAGTGGTAACATCATTTTTTACCGTATATGATCTTCCCTTTGGAGGTTCTATCACACTGTTTAGGATGTTTTTTATTTGTTTGATAGGTTATCTGTATGGAACCAAGTCCGGTATAATCACAGGGGTAGCCTATGGAATATTAGATTTTATATTAAAGCCTTATGCCATAACATTAATCCAGCCTATTTTAGATTATCCTATTGCCTTTGGATGTCTGGGGCTGGCAGGCTTATTTTCCAAGTCAGAATACGGAATAATTAAGGGTTATCTTTTAGGGGTGACCGGAAGATATATCTGCCATGTAATAACAGGAATAGTTTATTTCCATGAGTATGCAGGAGGAAAAAATGTAATATTGTATTCCTTAACCTATAACGCCTCTTATATTGTACCGGAAGCTATTTTAACTGTTCTTATTCTTATCACCCCGCCGGTTAGGCAGGCTCTTTATGAAATTAAGAAAATGGCCTTGGAAGGCTAAATTTACATAATAAAACAAAGATAAAAGTATAGGGACATACAATTTCCCCCTCTTTTACTGCATATGATTAAGTATAGCAGCAAAAGAGGGGATTTTTTAATGAATAAGTTTATATATTTTATTATATTAATATTTTTCGGTCTATTTTTAGTTTATGCATTATCTAATGATGATAAAAACAAAATATCTAAGGATGAACTAAGTTTAGAAAAAAAATATGATGATAGTATTATGCTAATGGCCAAGTTGGAAAATAATCTGGAAGCCCAGAAGCATTTACATGTTCATTCAGAAGCTAGTAAGGATGGGGATTATACTACACTTTTTCCCGAGCTTTATGCCGTATATAATCCTCCTAAAAAAAATTTAAAGGAAAAGAAAACCGCATATTTAACCTTTGATGATGGACCAAGTTCAAATACTTTTGAGATATTAGATATTTTAAATGAAAATAATATACCTGCAACTTTTTTTATTGTAGGAAGTGCAATTACAAAGGAGGGAGAAGAAGCCTTAAGAAGAATGGCCAATGAAGGGCATACCATAGGTATTCATACATATTCACATATTTGCGATAAAATATATTGCTCGGTGGAACGGTTTTTAGAAGACTATAATACAGTGTATCAACAGATTTATGAAATTACCGGAATTAGGGCAAATATATACCGTTTTCCCTGGGGAAGTAATAACGGATATAGCAAAGGAATGAAAGATGTATTACTTGATGAAATGAAACGTAGAGGCTTTGCCTGTTATGATTGGAATGTAGATTCCAATGATTCTGTTGGAAGGCCAACAGCATATTCCATTAGACGTAATGTGGAAAAAGATCTGGAAAATTATGATCATCCTATTATATTAATGCATGATTCAGGTATCAATAGGCTAACCGTAGAGACCCTTCCGGAAATTATAGATTTGATAAAGGATAAAGGTTATGATTTTGGCACTTTAGATAATAGGGAGCCCTATATTTTTGAATGGTAGAAAGGAAAAGGAGAGTATGTATTACCCTCCTTTTTCTTGATATTAAGCACAAATTTTTAAGAAAATTTACAATTCTGCCATCCTAGTAACAGCTACATATATACCGGATATGCTATACCAAGTAGGAAAGTCAACAATTCCGTTAGGAGGAAGATTGAAGATACTTTGAAAAGCCTTTACTGCTTCAGCAGTTTGTTCATTATATTGACCTGTTACGGCAACTTTAGGAATTTGTGTATAGGTATCTGAAATAGTATTTAGTTGTTCTTGTATTGTTCTTACATTGTCACCGCTAGCTCCGATATCCAAGTTATAACCGGGGAAAGAAGAGGGAACCCCTGATACTTGAGGTGCAGTGTTTATAAAGATTGATTCCCCGTAAAAGTGTCTTAATATACTTATGGCATCATATCCCTGATCTCCTAAATTCTTAGATCCCCACTGGGTCATCCAGCCGGGACATTGTACTCTATTTCCGTCGCAATACTGTGTTAGGATAGGCTGCCTGACATTGGGCCTGGATAAATAATTTACAAATAAGGAATCCACAATAAGGCTTATATTATCAAATATATTACGTCCCGGGATCCATTTGTGGTCAAAAGCTGTAGAGGAGGTAAGAGTAAAATTAAATCCCTGATTACGGTACCATTCTGTAAATACCCGATTTAGAGTAAAAGATAGTATGGCCAGTACATTTGCCTGAATGGTGGATTCTGGCCAGGTGGCATAGATTTCACTGGAAGCTACATTTTTAATATAATCTCGGAATTTTACATAATAATTAGCTGCGGAAGCATCCGTTGGGGGACCGTCATGGACAATGACGTACTCCGGGATTACAACCTGACTTAGTACAATTTCACCTGTTTCTGCGGCAGGGACGATTTCCGGTTCTGCTATTTTAGGAGGAAAATCTCCAAATAGGGTATGGGGCGGGATAACAAATAAAGAACCTTCGATATCCGGTTCCGGTGCCTGCTCCATAGTAGCATCTTGGATAGCAGTAACTTGGGCAAGAAGCTGTATATTAGCGACGCTAACAGGAGTATAGTCCGGTTGCATGGCCCGGATATTATACTCTGCATAGGGTTGCACCTCTGAGGGTTCTAGGCTGTAATCAATAGGTGGGGCCGGAAGTTCTATCTGAGGAGTCAGTCCCGATACATTTGTTGTTAGTTCTTCTAGGATGACTGTAGGTTGAGAAGGAGAAGATATACTAATTGTAGCTCCTTCAATCGGAGCCATATTTGGTGTAACACATCTTACTTGCAGTTTACCAAAGGTTTGAGTTCCCATCTGTGCGGGATACAGCCTGATACTTTTATTTTTATCTCTCACATATTTATTAAAAAAAGAATAAGACATGGTTTAACCTCTAAAAATCATTCAATAATACAATATGATTAAAGAGTGCGGATGGTGCCTAGAATAATAATCCTATCATACACCCATTCCTGTGACACCTACATAGATTCTTGAAATTCTATACCATGTTCCTATATCAACAACACCTGTTACAGGTAAATTAAATATCTCTTGGAAGATTCTAACGGCATTGGCGGTTTCAGGGCCGTATATACCGTCTACTATAATCTTAGGTATTCTAGGATAGGCCTCTGATATAGTATTAAGTTGTTCTTGGATTGTACGGACACTACTGCCGGTTGATCCGATATCTTGGTTATAGCCGGGCCAGGAGGATGGAACACCTGAAACTTGTGTAGCTGTATTGATATATATGCTGCTACCATAAAAATGTCTTAAAATTTCTATTGCAGAGTAACCTTGATCTCCTAAGGATTTTGAACCCCATTGAGTCATCCAGCCGGGACATTGAACACGGTTACCGTCACAGTACTGAGTAAGAATAGGTTGTATAATATTGGGCCTGGATAGATAATTAACAAAGACTGAATCCACTATAAAACTAATATTATCAAATATGTTACGTCCATTAATCCACTTATGGTCAAAGGCAGTGGAGGAGGTTATGGTAAAATTATAACCTTGATTACGATACCATTCTGTATATACACGATTTAAAGTAAATGAAAGAATTGCAAGCACATTGGCATATATAGATGCTTCCGGCCATGTTGCATAAATTTCACTGGAAGCCACATTTTTAATATAATCTTGAAATTTCACATAATAATTCTGAGCCGAACTTGAGGGAGGTCCGTCATGGACTATAACATATTCGGGAACAACTACCCTGCCAAGAACTATTTCACCGGTTTCACCGGTTGGTTTTATTTCTGGTTCAGGTATCTTAGGGGGATATTCGGCATATAGGGTGTGGGGTGAAATAATATAAGATCTTTCTATGGGTTCCGGCACTGGGGTAAGGGTTACTTCTTGCAAGGCGGTTACTTGTGGTAAAACTTCTATATCTGCTACATAAACTGATTCGAAACCGGCAGCAGATATCTGCATATCAAAATTAGAATAAGGTTGTATGGATGATGGCTCCAGGCTATAATTTATTGGCGGAGTCGGTAGTGATATCATATCGGTAAGGCCTTCATTATTTGTTTTAAATTCCTCGATAACTCTATCAGGAGAACTTGGCGAATAAATTCTAATAGTAACATCCTCTATGGGAAGCAAATTTTGTGTTGTTGTTCGTACCCTTAGATACCCTAAGGACTGAGTCTCCATCTGGGCAGGATATACTATGTGTCTATACATATACTTGTTGCCCCAATCTTTATATTTTTAATAATAACTTATGTAACCATATTTAAGTATGTGAATAGATCACAGTATATATAGGCAATAAAAAAGTAAGCCCAAAAAAGGTAGAAAATTACCAATTTGGGCTTGTGGCAGTATTATTTCTTTGGAATGATTTCTAACCAGTAACCATCGGGGTCATTAATAAAATAAATACCCATGGCTGGATTCTCGTAACAAATGCATCCCATTTCTTTATGCTTTTTATATGCATTTTCATAATCATCTGTTACAAAGGCTAGATGAAATTCATTATCACCAAGGTTATAAGATCTATCCCAGTCCCTAAGCCATGTTAACTCCAATTGAAAATCTGAACTTCCATCTCCAAGATATACTAAAATAAAATCACCGGAGTCTGATACCTTACGGCTAACCTCCTTTAAGCCTAAGGCTTCTTCATAGAACTTTATGGACTTATCTAAATCCAGTACATTGAAATTATAATGGTTAAATTTAAAATTCATTGTATTCCTCCTGTTTATATAATATAGAAAGAGGGCTGTCTCAAATTAAGATTTTATTTTTTGAAACAGTCCTCTTTTGCTTCTTATTCTTTTATTAAATTCCTGCTTGGGAACTTAATTTAATTTCTACTACAGGCTGTAATCTTTCTTGATAAGTCTTTTTTAAATTTTCCAAGTTAAACTTTAAATTTAAGAATTTATCCAAGTTATCTACGATTGATGATTCGCTACCGGAATTTGATTCTGTTGTATTATTGGAATTAAAAAATTCATACAAGGCAGCTGACAAATCAGATTCAGATATTAAGCTTAATTCTAAATGATTGGAAAAATACTTTCTTAATTGAGTTACTTCTTCAGGTTTAGTTACTATTACACTGCAGGAAGCAAATTTCTTGCTTCCGTCTAAATTAACAGCATCTATTTCGGCAAATATATAAGTCATTCCCAGTCTTTTAGCTGTTACTCGGCCTCCGGAACTAACAGAAGCAATTGACGAATTAAAGCTGGAAAACTTGGCAAGTTCTGCAGTGTTACTGGGCTTCATTATAACCTCTAATAATGCACTTTGTTTTTGTCCCAGTATAATTATGGACCTGGTCATCTTCACGCTAAAAGCCGGTGGTCCAACCTTAACATCACAGGTAAGTGAAGTAGAATTAGAACCTCGCCTTACTGTTGCTGTAATTGTAGTAGATCCAACTTTATTAGCCTTAAATGTTCCGTTCTCATTAACAGATGCAATGCTTGGGTCAGCGGATTTAAAGCTAACCTTAGCATCATCTTCAAGATTATAAACTTTTAATGTAAATGATTTTCCGTTTACTAGGGTAATAGATTTAAGGTTAAGCCTATATTCATTATTTTTCTCCTTTTCAACTTCTGATGCCCTAACTACACTAAGGGGTGACTGTATAATTTGAGGCATGACAGTAAAGAAAAGAAGTAGGCCAAACAAAATCAAACAATTACATAGAAATTTCTTTTTCATGGTATTTCCTCCGATTTATGGAATTCCTATGTCACATCCTTATCTGCAATACCAGTATATAAGTTGATTTTGTCAGAAAAGTGTCACGGATATCTCTATATATTAATAATTTGTTACAAAACAACAAACTATTCAAGTATATTAATGTATGGTTAATAAAGTATTACTACTTGTTTTATGATATAGTAATAATATATAATAATATATAATGGATATTTAATATGACATAGCCTCCTATTAGACTCTGTAATTTCCTTATCATATATACATTTTCAGTTCGTAACAAATATGTAAAATTATTTACAAAAAAGACATATTTTTGATATACTTATATTAAAACATATAGAATAAATAGTTTCCCTTGTTTATTAGCCACTATTTAATTTATATTTTGCTTGTATAAAGGAGGTAACAATTATGCAGCATATCTTAATCGCAGATGATAATCATGATATCACTGATATCCTATCCACATATTCTAAGATGGAAGGGTTTGAACCGGTAGTAGCATACGATGGAGAGGAAGCAATCCGATTATTTAAGAAGTATGATCCTGAGGTAGTGCTGCTAGATGTCATGATGCCAAAAGAAGACGGATACGAGGTTTGCAGAAAGATTAGAAGTAAATCAGATGTACCTGTTATCCTGATTACAGCAAGAGGGGAAGATTTTGATAAGATTATGGGACTTGATATAGGAGCCGATGATTATATAGTAAAACCCTTTAGTCCGAGAGAAGTTATGGCCAGAGTAAGGGCGGTGCTTCGAAGGATGGCAAAAGCATCAAAAAGCAATGCTTCAGAAAATGTTATCTCTATCAGTAATCTGGAGATAAATCTTGAAGAGTATAGTGTACATATTGGAGGTAAAAAAATTGCCCTTACTAAAAAGGAAATTGAAACCATGTGGACATTGGCCTCCAATCCAAATAAAGTCTTTACCAGGGATAATCTTTTGGATAGTCTTTGGGGCTTTGATTATTATGGCGACAGCAGGACAGTAGATTCACATATAAAAAGACTTCGTGCAAAAATAGATGCTGTAGAACATCCTGAATGGACCATTAAAACTATCTGGGGAGTAGGTTATAAATTTGAACTTATAGAGGAATAAGAGTTCAACCGATATGGTGGAGGAATAAAAAAACATGGCAAAAGAAAACAAGGTTCGCGTTTATAACCGCTTGTTTTTTAAGCTGTATTTAAACTATGCAATGATGTTGTTGGTGACGGCTGTACTGATTTGCTTGATTTTTATGCAGCTATATAAAAACACAACTATGAAAAGCACGCGGGAAGAATTAATGGGACAGGCTTCAAATATTTCAGAAATGATGACTATGAACCATATAAATACGCGAAACTATAGTGGGTTTTTGGAGTACATTAACAATCAGCAAAAAATTATGGGACTTGATATATGGACTATCTCAAATCCTAATGCAGTATTGCCGATGGATGAACGAATGGAAACCAACTCATTAGAAGAATTTTCTGTCGGATATACTGAGTATATTGATTTGGTTGAAAGTGCTTTTAATAATAAAAGAGTATTTACTATAGCCGATGACGAAATATATCAGACTCAGACCATAACAGTAGCGGTACCTGTTTTGGGTGTAAACCGAGAGGTGGCAGGGGCACTGCTGCTGAAGGCACCTGTAAAAGGACTTACTGATATTATAAATGACATCCTATCCTTGATTGTTTTAAGTAGTGTTGTAGCCTTAGCAATATCCTTTGTTATAGTTATTATATTTGCTACAGAGCTGTCCCTTCCTATATCAAGGATGCGTATCACAGCCCTATCACTGGCAGCAGGTAATTACCATTCTAAGACAGGAATTAAAAGGAATGATGAGCTTGGTGATTTGGCTAAAACTGTAGATATTCTATCTGAGAAGTTACTGGAAAATGAGACTCAGCGAAAGAATTTAGATCAAATGAGATTAGATTTTTTTGCAAATGTATCCCATGAGTTAAGGACACCGATTACCGTTCTTAGGGCTTATACGGAAACTTTAGTTGACGGAGTTGTAAAAGACGAAGAAAAAGTAAAGCAATATTATGAACGGATGCTTTCAGAATGTAAAAGCATGGAAAGATTAATTGGGGATTTAATGATACTATCTAAAATGCAAAATCCGGATTTTGCCATTGAAAGCGAACCGGTTAACTTAGTCCAGGTCTTTGATGATATTATTCGCAGCGCAGGAACAATAGCTGAAAAGAAAAACATAAAAGTGGAAATAACTAAAGATAGTCCTATAATTATGATGCTTGGTGACTATGATAGACTAAGACAGA
The DNA here is from genome assembly GCF_900070325.1 of Herbinix luporum. Lineage (GTDB taxonomy): Bacteria > Bacillota > Clostridia > Lachnospirales > Lachnospiraceae > Mobilitalea > Mobilitalea luporum. Next base: position 2,117,485 of record NZ_LN879430.1, on the reverse strand, counting down.
TGTTTATGGTGATTTTAGATAATGCCATAAAATTCACAGAGGAATTTAAATCTATATACATAAATATAGCCAAGAAGGACAAAATAATAGTATCCATTAAAGATGAAGGTATCGGAATGGATGAAAATGATTTGGCCAATATATTTGAAAAATTTTACAAATCAAGTCTTAGACAAAATAAATCTGGCACAGGACTAGGGCTTGCCATAGCAAAACAGATTGCCCTAAAACATAATGGAAATATTGAGGTTAGCTCAAAACTGGGAGAGGGTAGTACATTTACATTTACTTTTCCCCCTTTTGAATTAGAAGAGAGCACAACCCTTTAAATACCAAGAAAATTCATTATAAAAACCTTGAATTACAGCTAATAATCTATTATAATATACTTAAAGATGTTCCTGAGATGTTCGACACTCCTGTAATTTTGAACCTACATGTTGTAATAAGGGTTTCCTACATTTATTGGTGGATGTCAAGCCGCCTAGTAGCGGAAGGCAGAAGCTGATATGCGGTTACCCACCTAGCGAAGCTAGGAGTCAAAATGCAGGAAACGGCATTTTGGGGGTTTATACTAATGATAAGGGCGGCTTCGGCCGCTTTTTTATTTACTAAAAAGTCATTGTGCTTTTCTTCCAAAAATTATATAGTACTTGTATTTTAAAGAAGTTACTTTTATAATATGGGTATAAAACATATGTTTTTATGTTTATACTATGAAGGATGTCGATTAATACATAAATTACATTTGATAGATGCAAGAAATGGAGAAAGCTATGAAGCATGGATTTATTCGGGTTGCTGCAGCTACACCTAAGATTCGACTGGCAGATTGTACTTATAATGCCAAGCAAGTGATTAAAATTATAGACACTGCAGAAAAACAAGATGTAAAACTTTTGGTATTCCCAGAGCTTTGTGTTACGGGATATAGCAGCGGAGATTTGCTTTTACAAGAAACCCTACTTCACCATGCAAAAATGCAGGTAAAAGAGATTATTAATTTCACTAAGGATAAGGAGCTTCTTACTATAATAGGCTTTCCCTTTGAATATGAGGGTAGACTTTATAATACTGCGGCAGTTATTCAGGGGGGTAAGCTGTTAGGATTAATTCCTAAAAAGGCCCTAGCTAATTATGGAGAGTATTATGAAGCAAGATATTTTTCCCCGGGACCCAAAGAAGCTATAAAGGTAGAGTTCTTAGGGGAAGAAGTATATTTTGGTCATAAATTGATATTTGAATGTAGGAATCTCCCTGATTTTAAGGTGGGAGTTGAGATAGGCCAGGATTTATATATGCCCCTATCTCCTGGAACATATCACTGTATGGCAGGGGCTACAATTATAGCCAATCTCTCTGCCAGCAATGAACTGGCAGGAAGAGCCGGATATCGAAGAAATTATATAAAAAATCAATCGGCAAGATTAATCTGTGGTTATATATATGCTAATGCCGGAGAGGGAGAATCTACCACTGATTTAGTGTTCTCAGGTCATAACTTAATAGCTGAAAACGGTACTTTACTCTCACAGGCAGAACCCTTTAGCAATAATGAATTAATAGTAAGTGAAATAGATTTAGGAATAATAAAGAGCGAGAGAAGAAGAAAGAATAATTATTTTGATGATAAAGATATATCAGATTATATTAAGATTCCTTATTGCTTTTTAGATGGAGATTATCAACTAAAACCTTATAAGCTTACAAGAAAAATAAAGCCATTTCCATTTATTCCGGAAAGTAAGGAAGAATTAATTAAACAGTGTGAAGAAATTTTTGAAATTCAAGCGGTGGGATTAAAAGCAAGGCTTGCCCATATCGGAACAAAATGTGCGGTAATTGGGGTATCAGGGGGATTAGATTCAACTCTAGCCTTACTGGTAGTAGAACGTGCCTTTGAGATGTTAGGTCTTGATAAGAAGGGGATTCTTGCGGTAACAATGCCCTGCTTTGGAACCTCTAGTCGTACCTATAATAACGCCCTTGCAATTACAAAAAATATAGGTGCAAGCTTACTGGATATACCTATTACAGATGCGGTTATACAGCATTTTAAGGATATAGGCCATGATTTGGATACTCATGATATCACCTTTGAGAACAGTCAGGCAAGAGAAAGAACACAGGTACTTATGGATCTGGCCAATAAGCATAATGGAATAGTAATAGGAACAGGGGATATGTCAGAACTGGTTCTTGGCTGGGCTACCTATAACGGAGACCATATGTCCATGTATGGGGTTAATTCATCCCTGCCTAAGACTTTGGTTAGAGCTTTAGTAGAATGGGCAGCAGATGTCACTGTTAATGAGGAATTATCAAGGGTCTTAAAAGATATTATAGATACTCCCGTTAGTCCTGAACTTCTTCCTCCTAGCAGAGAGAATAAATATCAGGTAACAGAGGAATCCGTAGGACCATATAAGCTCAATGATTTTATTTTATACTATGTTCTTAAGTATGGATTTTCCCCTGAGAAAATATATCGTATGGCTCAGACTGCATTTGCTAAGGAGTATAGTAATGAGGAAATATTAAAATGGATGCAGATGTTTTATAAAAGATTTTTTGCACAGCAATACAAAAGGTCTTGTCTACCGGATGGACCAAAGGTTACAAGGGTATCTATTTCTCCGAGAGGAGATTTAAGGATGCCCAGTGATGCAAAGTCTGCCTTATGGTTAGATGAGCTTATGGGCATTTCATAATAAGCTTTTAGATACAAGAGCAAAAGTTAAGAAAGGGAGAATATTATGGCACTAAAGATTGTTACCGATTCCGCATCCGATATACCAAAATGGGTAACGGATGAATATGGATTACATGTAATACCTACACCTGTAGTTATTGATGAAAAGGATTATTTTGACGGTAAGACCATATTCCCTGAGGAGTTTTACAATATTCTTCAGAAAGGGAATGATATTAAAACCTATCATATTAATTCTCAGATGTTTTATGACAATTTCTTGCCATATGCAAAAAAGGGCGATGAGCTAATCTATATCTGTTTTTCTACCGGGATTGCAGGAACCTTTAATGCAGCCAATATTGCCAAAACAGAGCTTTTGGAAGAATATCCAGATTTTGATTTGACCATTATCGATTCTAAGTGTGCCTCTTTAGGTTTTGGTCTGGTAACATATTATGCCTTAAAAATGCAGCAGGCAGGTGCTACTAAAGAAGAAATTATCCAAGCTATAGAATGGCATTGTGAACATATGGAACAAATCTTTACAGTTAAAACATTAGAGTATCTATTAAAAGGCGGACGCTTAAGCAGAACATCAGCTATTGCAGGAAGTCTACTGGATATTAAACCAATTATTCATGTTAATGATGATGGAGCTCTTGAACCCATAGAAAAGGTAAGGGGAAGGCAGAAGTCTCTAAAACGATTAATTGAAATAGTAGGAGAAAGAGGAAAAGACTTATCAAATCAAGTTATAGGCATTGTTCACGGAGATGATGCCAAAACAATGGAAACTGTAAGGGAAATGCTAGAAAATACATATGGTTGCAAACAATTTATGGATAATTATGTAGGTTGTGCCATAGGTGCCCATACGGGACCTGGTATTATAGGAATTGTATTTCTTAATGAAGAATCACCATATAAAAAATATTTTTAATATGCACTAAAAGGAACAACGTTCTATAAGTAACTGGCCCTATCCGCCAATTACTTGCAGAACGTTGTTCTAAGAAGGTGCTATGTAAGTATGGTTAGGGTGTGACTCTAGCTTTATCAAGGGCAACCTTAATGGCTTCAATCAAAAGAGTCTGAGTATACCTGCTGTCATCCCTTAATTCTAACTGGTCTATGGGAACATCGTTACTCAATTGGGTTGAGATTTCTTCTAAGGCAGGTTCTACAAGGGGATACATGGTAGTTACTGTCTCATCAATGTTAACCATCCGTACCGATTTGATTTGATTTTCATCTAGGACTACTTCTAAATTGATTACAGTGTCGCTAAGGGGGATGGCGCAGGTCCATACTCCGGCCTTATATAACTTGGTTTCGGTTGCCACATCTTCACTGTCTTTTCCGCTAAACATAAAGATTAGAAGAAGTATTAGAAGAATTCCTAAAGCAGCAAATATTACAGTATATATGATTTCTTTTAATTGGATAACAACAATTTTTTTTGCCATTTCTATCCTCCGGAGCATAATTGCTTCATTGTCTTAATCTTACTATATATTATTATTCATTATATTAATTTATGCCGATTTGTTCTGTTAAGGTGGCAAAATTTGTTTTAGATGTAAAGAAAACTGGGAAGGAGGATGGTTATGTCTTTGCAACTTTATCTAGGAAGTGCCGGTTCAGGCAAATCCCATCAGATGTATCATAATATTATTGAAGAATCTATAAAAAATCCCGACACCAATTATCTTATTATTGTTCCGGAGCAGTTTACTTTGCAAACCCAGAAGGATATGGTATCCATGCATCCAAACAATGGGGTTATAAATGTGGATATCTTGTCATTTATGCGTTTTGCTTACCGGATTTTTGATGAAGTAGGAGGTAATGACTTTCCTATATTAGAGGATACCGGAAAAAGCATGGTTATCCGTAGGGTGGTGGCAGAAAAAAGAAAGGAACTAATATTATTTGGGTCCGGTGTAAAAAAAGCCGGATTTATTAATGAGCTTAAATCACTGCTGTCTGAATTTTATCAATATAATATTAGACCGGATGATTTTGAAGAAATGATGGAGATTTCAGCAAAGAAGCCGGTATTAAAGGCAAAGCTCCATGATATTCGAACCATATATAAGGGTTTTGCTGATTTTATGAATGAACGATATATAACAGCTGAGGAAATCTTGCTTGTACTTAGTAAGGTAATTGATCAATCTACTTGGCTAAAAAACAGTGTCATATGCCTGGATGGGTTTACGGGATTTACTCCCTGTCAGAATGAAATCCTAGCCAAGATGATGAAATTAGCTAAAAAGGTTATGGTTACTGTAACAATCGACCCTAGGGAGCCCTTGATAGAAGAAAAATCAGACTATGGGCTCTTTGGACTAAGCCAAAAAACCATAAAAAAGCTATATGATATAGCTCTTGATACAGATACAAAAATTGAAGAGCCAATTTTTGTCCAAAATAAGAAGGATGGTAAGGTTCCTTACCGCTTCAGAAAATCCCCGGCTCTGGCATTTTTAGAGCATAATCTCTTTCGTTATCCCTACGATCGGTATGAGAAAGAACAGGATGAGATAAGCATCCATGGTGCCAAGGATCCTGAAAGTGAAATTGCTTTTGTAGTTAGGGAAATAAAACGTCTTATTAGGGAAGAGGGATATAGATATAAGGATATTGCAGTGGTTACAGGGGATATAGAAAGATATGGCAGGCTTGCTAAATATTATTTTACTCAGGCCAATATACCTTGTTTTATAGATTATAAGAAGGAGATTCTGGGAAATCCCTTTGTTGTATTTATCCGTTCTGCAACCCAGATTGCCTTAGAAGATTATAGTTATGAAAGTGTCTTTGCTTACTTAAGAAGTGGCCTTAGCAATATATCCCAAGATGAAGTAGACCTTTTAGAGGATTATGTTATTGCCTTTGGAATAAGAGGAGCTAAAAGATACCTAGAGCCATTTACCAGAAACCTTGGAAGGAAAAAGACACTTGATTTGGAACAGTTAAATTCCATACGGGAAAGATTTATAGAAGAGCTACATCCCTTGTATGAAACTCTTAAAAACAAAGATAATAAGGTAAGGGATTATGTACAGGCTTTATATGATTTGGGAATACGCTTAAATGTATGGGAAAAGCTTGAGAGCTTTAATAATTATTTTAAAGAATTAAATTTACCCCTTATGTCTAAGGAGTATGACCAGGTATATCGTATCGTAATGGAACTTTATGACCAGATTGTACTTCTTCTTGGGGATGAACATATAAGCTTAAAGGAATTTGGAGAGGTACTTGAAACCGGTCTTGCTGAGGCGAAAGTAGGTCTTATTCCTCCGGGCATGGATGAGATTGTAATAGGAGATACTGAACGGACCAGATTAAAAGATATTAGGGCCTTGTTTTTTGTAGGAGTTAATGAAGGTATAGTTCCTAAGGTTATTGGCAGTGGCGGTATCTTATCGGATGTGGAAAGGGAGCTGCTTACTAACAATGGAATTGAACTGGCTCCCACAAAGAGGCAGCAGGCATTTACCGAGCAGTTCTACATATATCTTAATGTGACCAAGCCTCAGGATAAGTTATATATAACATTTCATAGGGTAAATGAAGAAGGTAAATCAGTAGGACCTTCTTTCCTAATCAGCAAGCTCTTGTCCTATTTTAAAAAACTTACTATTACAACTTACGATGAAGAAACTGATGATATGGATTATATCCTTCAGGATGAAGGAATAAGATATTTGTCTGAGGGACTTAGAAATAGCCAAACTTCTGAAATTTTTAATGAACTGTATTATTATTATAGAAATGACCAGGAAAGAAGAAGAATACTGGACCTATTAATAGCCGGAGCTTTTTATGTCAATAAAGAAAAAGGTATATCAAAGGAAGCGGCATACTTACTTTATGGTGATAAATTAAGCGGAAGTGTTACCAGACTTGAGCGCTATGCAGGTTGTGCATTTGCCCATTTTATGTCCTATGGTCTGTCCCTAGAGCAGCGTAAGGAGTATAAACTGGCTGTACCTGATATAGGTAATATCTTTCATAATGCCATAGATGAATTTTCGAAAATGCTGGATGTCAGCCGATATAATTGGCATACAATACCTGATGAAATTAGAGAAGAGTGGGCTATAGAAGCAGTAAAAAAAGCTGTAGATGATTTTGAGGGTAGCTATCTAAGAAGCAGTAAAAGAAATGAGTACTTAATTAAACGAATTGAAAGGATTACCATAAGAACCTTATGGGCCTTGTGTAATCAGATTCGCCAGGGGGTATTTGAGCCTGCGGGCTATGAGATGGCTTTTTATCATATACCTGATGAGGATTTATTGCTGCGGGGAAGAATTGATAGGATGGATCTATATGAAACAGAGGATAAATTATATGTTAGGGTTATTGATTACAAAACCGGAGCTACGGCCTTTGATATTCAGAGTATATATTACGGACTACAAAAGCAACTAGCAATCTATCTAAGTGCTGCCATAGAATTTTTAAGTAAGCAGTATAAGGATAAAGAGATAATTCCGGCAGGTATTTTCTATTACCATATAGATGATCCCATTGTAGCAAAGTCTGACCAGGTTGATGAGGATATATATAAGAAGCTGAAGATGAACGGGCTGGTTAATCAAGACAAGGAAATTATAGGGCTTATGGATAATAAATTAAAGGGGCCTGACGGAACCCTTAGGGCTTCTGTAAAATCCGATATTATTCCGATAGAGACCAATAAAGAAGGTGAGCTGTCCAAACGTTCATCGGCAGCAAGCAAAAAACAGATACAAGCACTGCTTAATTTTGTTAATAAAAGATTGGTTGAGGATAAAAACCAGATACTAGAAGGGGATGCCAGGCTTAATCCCTATAGGGCAGGGGAGAGAACTGCCTGCGATTATTGTGAATATAAAAATGCCTGTGGTTTTGATGCGAGACTTCCCGGTTATTCATATCGCAACCTGGCTAAAAGATCTGTGGATGAATTAAAGGAGGAAATCTGGGGAGATAAGGATGTATCCGAAGAGAAAGAAAATTAGATTCACAGATATGTATGTAAAGGAGGATACCTATGGCTTGGACTAAAGCACAACAGAAGGTCATAGATACAAGAAATAAGAATCTATTGGTTTCTGCAGCGGCAGGTTCCGGTAAAACTGCGGTTTTGGTGGAAAGGATTATTTCAATGATTTCAGAGGGAGAAAAACCCCTAGACATTGATCAGCTTCTTGTGGTTACCTTTACCAATGCTGCAGCCGCTCAGATGAGGGATAGGATAGGTAAGGCTCTTGATAGAAAACTTATTGAAGAACCGGATAAGGTTCACCTGCAAAAACAACTTTCCCTACTGCAAAGTGCCCATATCACTACAATACATAGTTTCTGCCTAAATGTTATAAGAAACTATTTTCATCATATAGACCTTGATCCTTCTTTCAAACTGGCAGATGAATCTGAGATTACCCTGATGAAATCTGATATTATATCAGAGGTATTGGAAAAATGGTATGAAGAGGGCAGCAAAGATTTTCTTAAGCTTATTGAGAGTTATTCCCGTTACAAATCCGACCTTCCCGTAGAGGAGTTGGTACTGTCCTTATATAATTTTGCTATGAGTAATCCTTGGCCTAAGCTTTGGTTGGAAAAAATTCAAGAAAGCTTTAAACTTGAATCTATTGATGATATGAATAAGGCCAAATGGATGAAAGAATTATTAGATTATATATCTATAGTACTTGGTGATTTGTTAAAAAAGATAGATGCAGCCATAGAAATATGCAATGAAGTGGACGGACCAGAGGCTTATCTTCCGGCTCTTGTCAGTGATAGGACCATGATTGAAGAGCTTATGAAAGAAAGCTCTTATGAAGGCTATGGAGAAGCTTTTTTTAAGATATCATTTGTACGGCTGTCATCAAAAAGACAGGCTGATGTATCCCCGGAAAAAAAAGATAGGGTAAAAGCCTTAAGGGAGGAAGTTAAAAAGGCTATAAAGGATCTTACTAATCAGTTTTTCTTTCAATCTGCAGAAGAAATGTATAATGATCTTAAGTCTGTTAGTGGGGTAATGGAGGTATTATCAAAGCTTACCCTGGATTTTATGGAAGCTTTTGCAGCTAAAAAAGAAGAAAAAAATATTTTGGATTTTAATGATTTGGAGCATTTTGCCCTAAGCATATTAGTAGAGGAAAAAGAGGGGAAAATAATTCCCACAAAAGCCGCTATGGAACTTAGTGAGCAATTTGAAGAAATATTAATAGATGAATATCAAGACAGTAACCTGGTTCAAGAAACAATTCTTCAAAGTATATCAAGGGAAAATATTGGAGTATATAATCGATTTATGGTGGGAGATGTAAAGCAAAGCATTTATAAATTCCGCCTAGCCATGCCTGAGATATTTCTTGAAAAGCTAAAAACTTATGGAACTTATGACCAGGATGATGAGGGCAATATAAATCCTACCCAAAGAATAGATCTTGATAAGAACTTTAGAAGCAGGAAAGTAGTTTTAGACTTTGTAAATGATATCTTTGAACAGATTATGACTGAGTCTGTGGGAGGAGTTGTTTACGATGAAGCGGCTTCCTTAAAATATGGAGAATTATTTGAAGAACTGCTTCCTAAAGAAGAGGCTGAAAAACTCACAGATAAGGTAAAGGCAAGAATATCAAAAGATGTGGAACTGATACTTGTATCAGAGGAAGAAGATGAGAGTGAAGATGGCCTAAAGGGTGATACCGGTCAGAATAAGGAAGTTATATTGCAAGAATCAGATGAGGATGAAATCCAATATACTAAGAAAGAATTAGAAGCAAGAGCAGTAGCAAAACGTATTAAGGAAATTATAGATCCGGATAAGGGGCTGCTTTTGATTGATAAAGATGAGGAAGGTAATATAATTCACCGGCCGGCCAAACTTAAAGATATAGTAATCCTACTTCGTACCATGACAGGATGGGCTGATGTTTTTGTAAATACCCTGATGCAGGAAGGAATCCCTGCTTATGCCGATACCGGAACAGGTTATTTTCAGACTTCAGAGATTATGACCCTATTAAATATGTTAAGGATTATTGATAATCCCAGGCAGGATATACCTTTTGCCGGAGTCTTATATTCTCCTATTGGGGGTTTTTCATCTGATGAGCTGGCTCAAATTAGGCTTATGGATAAAAGTTCAACAATGTATAGTGCAGCTTTAGCTTATGCCAATGAAGGTTCTAATGAAGCCATAAAGGATAAACTAAAGGTATTTTTAGATATGCTTCATAAACTGCGGGATATGGTAAAATATACTCCCATCCATGAACTGATTCAAGAAGTTTTGGATATGACCGGATATGCTTATTATGTTATGGCTATGCCCGGAGGGGATAGAAGGAAAGCAAATATCGACATGTTGATTTCCCATGCAGTCAGGTTTGAAAAAGGCACTTATAGCGGTTTGTTTCACTTTATCCGTTATATAGAAAAGCTTCATAAATATGAAGTGGATTTTGGAGAAGCCTCTATTTCCGGAGAACATGATGATACGGTAAGGATTATGAGTATACACAAAAGTAAGGGGCTGGAATTTCCGGTTGTATTTGTAAGCGGTCTAAGTAAACAGTTTAATATGCAGGATCAAAGAAGCAGTATTTTACTTCATGTTGATTACGGGGTAGGACCTGATTATATTGATCTCGAGAATAGGACTAAGGTTAATACCCTACTTAAGAAAGTAATCCAGAAAAAAAGCCTGATTGACAGTCTAGGTGAAGAACTTAGGGTTCTATATGTGGCCATGACAAGGGCTAAAGAAAAACTTATTATGACCGGATATTTAAAATCCATGGAAGATTTATATGTGAAGAAAGATTTCTCCTTCTTTGAACTTACATCAGTGAAAAATTATCTGGACTTGGTCCTTCCTGCCATGAATAATAAGCCTAGGGATTATATGGACATTAAAGTTTATAAAAAGCAGGATATTATTTATGAAGATATGGTTAAGCAGGTCTTTCTGCAAAATGATCAAGAAGAGTTAGATAACCGTATAATTAATCAGAAAAGAAATGAAAATATTCAAAATGAGATTAAGGAAAGACTTAATTTTGACTATCCTTATTCTAAAGAAGCAAATCTTAGGGTAAAACTGACGGTATCAGAGTTAAAAAAGATTGGGCAATTTATTGATGATGAGGATAGTGAGATATTATTTGATCGCAGGCTAGAAGAAGCGGATAATGTAGGGACCGAGGAAAAGAAAAGTGCCATTAATGAAAACCAATATGTTCCCAACTTTGCTAAGGAAGCTAGTGAGCAAATATCCGGTACGGACCGGGGTACTCTTTATCATAAGGTGCTGGAACTTTTAGATCTTAGTAAGGTAAATGATTACAAGGATTTACTATGGGAACTGGATGGTATGATAGAAGCCGGAAAAATTACAAAAGAGGATATGGCTAAACTTAACCTTAAGAATATATTTAGATACAGCCAGAGTAATATAGCCAAAAGGGTGATGAAGGCTCAGGCAGCAGGAAAGCTGTATAAAGAAAAACAATTTGTCATAGGATTAAAGGCAAAGGATATATATCCTGATCAGGATAGCGAGGAGCTTGTTCTTATTCAAGGAATTATTGATGTGTACTTTGAAGAGGAGGGCGAGCTGGTTCTTCTTGATTATAAATCAGACATTGCTCATAATGAAAAACAGCTACTTGACAGATATAAGATACAGCTTATTTACTATAAAAAAGCATTGGAACAGATATTAAATAAAAAGGTTAAGGAAATGGTTATCTACTCCCTTTACCTAGGAAAAGAAATCCCGGTTAAAGAATGACTTTTAATACAAATAGAATATTCTTATTGAAGTTGGTTACACTCTAGAAAAGTAAGAAAGAAAGGGTGTAACAGGATGGGAAAAAAACGCAATAAGAAGATAGATTTGAATAATTTAAAACCTGAGGAAGAAATGAAATATGAGATTGCCAGTGAACTGGGATACTTAGATAAAGTGCTTACAAGCGGTTGGCAATCCCTTACGGCAAAAGAATCAGGAAGGATAGGGGGCTTAATAACCAAAAGAAAGAGGGAATTAAAAAAACAGAGTGAAGTTGAAAAAGAACAGGTTAAATAATAATATTTAGTTTAGACTTATAAAGTAAGTTAGTAAATATAATTCATATAAAAAGCATGACATGTTTGGAGATCTATGTTTACATTTTCCAAATAGGTCATGTTTTTTATTTGTCTCCTATATTAAAATAGATATTATATAAAAAAGGACTTGTGTCAGTTTATACACAAGTCCAATATTATCTCTAAAAAGGAGATTGATACTTTGCATTATTTAGTTTTAGATTATTGACCCCTAAGAAATTCTTGATAGCCACACATGCGCCCCCAAGCAAAATAGATGTGTCTTGGAGAACCGATGGAACGATTCTGATATAATTATTCATTTTGCTTTTTAGGGCATCCTCGATCTTTTTAAGTGCATGGGGAAAATGAATTGTAAATGAGCTGTTAATAATAACAATCTCCGGATTATAAGCATTTAAAATATTATTAATTCCCACGGATATATATTTTATAAATTGATCTAAGATCTTAATTGCATCAGGATCATTTTCTTCATACATATCACGGTAAGTATTAAAATCTACTTCCTCTAATCCCTTTAATTTTGCAAATTCATTAAGCAATACCCGTTCAGATACATATTGCTCTAAACATCCAAGGTTGCCACAGGGACATTGTCTGCCATCAATTTCTACAATAGTATGGCCAAATTCACCGGCATGGCCGCTATATCCGCTATAGAGTTGGTTATTAATAATTATACCCAGTCCAATACCGGAATGAATGCTGATATTGGCTATATTAGAATAGTCATATTGGAAGGTTTTTTCTCCTATTACGGATAAATTAGCCTCATTTTCAAGATATATAGGAACATTAAAGTGTTCACCTATGGTCTTTGCAAGATCTGACCCGGACAAATTATAATATGGTGCAAATGATATTTGATTATTAGCTGTTACACCATGTATTCCAATGCTTATACCCACCAGTCCATATGGAGTATCGCTTGGGAATTTCATAGATTCAATTAAATTAATTATTTCATTTATTATATTAGCTGCATTTTTTGGGGTTCTTATTTGCTTTATGCTGCAATCTTCTCCGGCTAAGTCAGAAACCAATGCAGATATGGTATCAACCCCAAGATCAATAGATACAACAAAACCGGCCTTCTTATTTAAGCTAAGAAGGATGGGTTTTCTACCTAGGCTTGTATCATCACTGCCTATTTCTATAACCAGCTTACGATTAATTAAGTCTTGTACAATGGCAGAAACAGTAGCCTTGGTTAATCCAAGATGTTTTGCCGTAGCTGCTCTTGAGATAGAGGCTTCATTTATGATGGTTTCTAATACCAGATGGGTATTAATATCCCGTATTAGTTCTTTACTGCCTGTAACCATAACATTCACCTTTCACTTACATAAATAAACAAAATATTAAGAATTGCTCATATTATGCATATTTTTATAATTTTTCATATTAGTAATACAATTGTACTAATTTACCTATGGTCATGTTATCATATAATGCTTAATTTGGAAAGAGATTATTGTTTGAAGGAGTGATTGCAGCTTGACATTAGAAGGTGGGGTTGCTATAGTTAAATTAATATAGTTTAATCAATTAACAAGATGATTTTCAAGAATTTATAGCCCATAAAGCATGCGATGACGTACAATAAATCTGCACGGCAATGGCTGCCTGGGTGCCTAAAATTCATATAATGAAAGGAGTAGACACACACATGCTGTATATTGGTGTTGATTTAGGAACATCCTCTGTAAAGTTATTACTAATGGATGAAGAAGGACAAATTAAGAGTATAGTTACCAGGGAATATCCCTTATACTTTCCTAAGCCCGGTTGGTCCGAGCAGAATCCCGAGGATTGGTATAGTGCTTTAGTAGATGGTATTAAAGAATTAACCAAGGATTGCAATAAGGATGAAATTGACGGTATAAGCTTTAGCGGACAGATGCATGGAATGGTTATTCTTGATGAGAATGACAAGGTTATCCGTCCTGCAATTTTATGGAATGACGGACGTACCCAGGCAGAATGTGATTATTTAAATAATGAGATAGGTAGAGAAAAAATATCCTCTTATACAGCCAATATGGCCCTGACCGGATTTACTGCACCTAAATTATTATGGGTAAGAAAGCATGAGCCTGATAATTTTGCAAAGATAAAAAAGGTTATGCTGCCTAAGGATTATATTGCATATATGCTCTCCGGAGTACATTGTACTGATGTATCAGATGCTTCCGGTATGTTATTATTTGATGTTAAGAATAAGTGCTGGTCCAAAGAAATGCTTGATATATGCGGACTTAAGGAAGAACAGATGGCTAAGGTTTTTGAATCCTATGAAGTTGTAGGAACACTAAGTCAGAAGGCAGCAGATGAACTTGGTCTTCCAAGCACTGTTAAAGTAATTGCAGGTGGCGGTGACCAGGCAGTTGCAGCGGTAGGTACAGGTACAGTAGGGGAAGGAAAATGTAATATATCACTGGGAACTTCCGGTGTTGTCTTTATATCCTCACAGAATTTTGCAGTGGATGATAATAATGCCCTTCATGCCTTCTGCCATGCTGACGGAAAATATCACTTAATGGGTGTTATGCTTTCTGCAGCAGCTTCTAACAAATGGTGGATGGATGAAATCATCGGAACCAAGGAGTATAGCAAGGAGCAGAAGGATATTACAAAACTTGGCCAGAACAATGTATACTTCCTACCATATCTGATGGGAGAAAGAACACCTCATAACAATCCCAATGCAAGGGGTACCTTTATCGGTATGACCATGGATACAACCCGTGCAGATATGACACAGGCAGTTTTAGAAGGTGTAGCCTTTGCTCTTCGTGATTCCTTTGAAATTGCTAAGTCCTTAGGTGTTAATATAGAAAGAACCAGAATTAACGGTGGGGGAGCAAAAAGCCCTCTATGGTGTAAGATAGTGGCTAATGTTCTTAACGTTAAGGTAGATAAGATAAACTCTGAGGAAGGTCCGGCCTTTGGTGCAGCTATTTTAGCAGCTGTAGGCTGCGGCAAATATGCCAGTGTAGAAGAAGCAACAGAAAAGCTTATTAAGGTAGTTGAGACCACTGAGCAGGATCCTGATATTGTAGAGCTTTATAATAAAAAATATCAGGTGTTTAAAGAAATATATCCTACATTAAAGGATATGTTTGATAAAATGGTATAAGATATAGAGTGTAAAAATAGTTGAAATCATAGAAAAATAGTTGGGCATAAGTTCTATATGCCCTGCTATTTTTTTTGGATTAAGTTTAATTTTGGAAATATTTGAATATCCTTGTTGTATGTAAAAATATTGTATGATAAAATGTGTTTTAGACAATGGATAAATATACAAACTAAAACAGCATAAAAGGAGATAAAATGGAAGCTTATACGGGCTTTGCCTCAGTATATGATATATTAATGAATCATATACCCTATGACAAATGGGCTGATTATATAGAGAATATACTTAAAAAACATGGTATAGATAAGGGACTGCTACTGGAGCTAGGCTGCGGTACAGGGAAGATGACCAGAAGGATGGCCAAAAAAGGCTATGACATGATAGGAATTGATATTTCCCAAGAAATGCTTTCTATAGCCAGGGAAAAAAGTGAGGGCTTAGATGATGGTATTCTTTATCTATGCCAAGATATGAGGGAATTTGAACTTTATGGAACTGTAGCGGCAGTAATCTGTGTCTGCGACAGTATTAACTATATGGTAAATTCTGATGATCTTAGGAAGGTGTTTAACTTAGTGGGAAATTATCTTGATCCCGGTGGCCTCTTTATCTTTGATATGGATACCCAGTATCTTTATGAGGAAGTATTGGCAGACAATGTAACATATATGGATCATGAAGATGGCTGCTTTATCTGGGAAAATACCCTTTATCCCGATGAAATGATTAATGAGGTTAACCTAACCTTATTCCAAAGACAAGGGGACAATTTATACAGTAAACACAAAGAGACCCATATTAGGAAAGCATACGATATAGAAACTATAAAAAAGCTTTTAGACCAGGCTGGACTTGATATGTTAGGAGCTTATCATGAGCTTACTGATAAAGAGCCAAGAATAGATAGCGAAAGGGTATATATAATTGCCAGGGAAAGGCACAGGTCCAACAAATTATATATATAGAAACATTTAAGAGATTATTAATTGATTATGTATATCAATGCATAGATTGGAATCATATTAAGCAAATTAACATATACCAGAGGATGAAGAAATAGAAAGGATTAGTTGAAATATGACAGATTATATTGTAAGGGCAAGTGCTGCAAACAACCAGATTAGAGCCTTTGCAGCTACAAGCAAAAATTTAATAGAACATGCAAGAACCATTCATAATACAAGTCCCATAGCTACTGCCGCTTTAGGAAGACTGCTTACAGCCGGGGCAATGATGGGAGTTATGATGAAGGGAGATAAGGATTTACTTACCCTTCAGATAAAGGGAAATGGTCCTATTGGTGGAGTAACAGTTACTGCTAATTCCAAAGGAACAGTTAAAGGTTATGTGTATAATCCCCAAATAATGCTTCCTGCAAATCCTCAAGGAAAGCTAGATGTGGGGGGAGCCATAGGGGAAGGCATGCTTACGGTAATTAAGGATTTAGGTTTAAAGGAACCTTATGTAGGTCAGACAAATCTTGTATCCGGTGAAATAGCAGAAGACTTAACATATTATTATGCAACCAGTGAGCAGGTTCCATCAAGCGTTGCTCTTGGAGTATTGATGAATAAAGATAATACTGTACGCTGCGGGGGAGGATTTATCTTGCAATTAATGCCCTTTGCCGAAGATGAAGTTATAAGCAAGCTTGAGGAAAAAATCAGTGGTTTAAAAGGAATTACGGGACTTCTTGATAAGGGTATGACTCCTGAGATGATTTTAGACCATCTCCTTGGAGATTTAGGTATGGAGATTTTGGAGAAGTACCCCACAGGGTTTGAATGTAACTGCAGCAAGGAAAGGGTAGAAAAAGCTGTAATATCCATAGGGAAAAAAGATATCAAGGAAATGATTGATGATAATAAACCTATTGAAGTAAATTGCCATTTTTGCAATGAACATTATATTTTTACCGTTGAGGAATTAAAAGAGATATATTCTAAGGCTAGTAGGTAATTTGTCAAAGAAATGAAATTACAAGAAGAGGATAAATAAGCCCATTGTTTCGGTTTCAATAGGATTATACAATTAATGAGGTTTACTAAACAGAAGCTAACAGCTGTTGACTAATCAAAACTTTATCTGAAAAGGAAAGGAGAAGGTTAATGAAGGGAGCATTTTATACAGGAGAATATAGAAATGTTTTTAAAGAATTAGGCTATAGTGAAGATGAAATCAGAAAAAAGATTGATGATGCTTATCAAACTATATTCTACGGTTCTGAAGATGAACGTTTCTACCATGAAATAGGAGACGATATGGCATATCTTGAGGATACCGGTAATAATGATGCCAGGACCGAAGGTATCTCCTATGGAATGATGATGTGTGTTCAAAATAATTGGAAAAAGGAATTTGATCGTCTTTGGAAGTTCGCAAAGACTTATATGTGGATGGAAGATGGAGAAAATGCCGGGTATTTTGCTTGGTCTGTACAGCCGGACGGTACGAAAAATTCTCACGGACCGGCTCCTGACGGTGAGGAGTATTTTGCCATGGCCCTATTTTTTGCTTCAAACCGCTGGGGAGACGGAGAGGGCATTTATAATTATTCCAAAGAGGCAAGGGCTATCCTCCATGAATGTATTCATAAAGGCGAAGATGGAAAGCCCGGCTATCCTATGTGGGAGCCTTCCAATAAGCTGATTAAATTTGTTCCTAATTTTAATTTTACAGATCCCTCTTATCATCTGCCTCATTTTTATGAATTATTTGCTTTATGGGCAAATGAAGAGGATAGAGAGTTTTGGAAGGAGGCGGCCAAGGCCAGCAGGGAATATCTACATAAAGCCTGCCATCCTGTAACCGGACTTGCTCCGGAATATGCCCATTATGATGGGACACCGGTTACTTTTGATAATAGAGACAGATATTATAGCGATTCATATCGGGTTGCTGCCAATATTGGTCTAGACTATGCTTGGTTTGCAGCTGATGAGTGGCAGAGGGATTGTGCCGATAAGATACAGGCTTTCTTTTGCGAAACAGCTAAGGGGAAAATCGATAGGGTCTATAAGATTGACGGTACCATATTAGATGAGCCGGCACTTCACCCTGTTGCAATTATAGCTACCAATGCACAGGCGGCACTGGCAGCCAATGATACAAAAAACTTAAGGGAATGTGTTGAATTATTCTGGAATACACCACTTCGAAAAGGGGTGCGCCGCTATTATGACAACTGTCTATATCTATTTGCTTTACTTGCTTTAAGCGGCAACTACAGAATATGGAAATAAGAACATGGAAATAGGGGGAGAAATCAACCGTTATTAGTTAAGTTTACATTAGGGAGTAAAAATAATAATAAAGGAGTGGTTATATGAGATACGGATATTTTGATGAAGCCAGTAAGGAATACGTTATAACAAGACCTGATACTCCGGCCCCTTGGGCCAATTACTTAGGGTCTCCTGAGTACGGAGCTATTATATCCAATAATGCCGGGGGATACAGCTTTGTAAAAAGCGGTGCCAATGGACGTATATCCCGCTACATATTTAACCAGGAGGATAAGCCCGGAAGATATATTTATCTAAGGGATGATGAGGACAATGATTACTGGTCTGCATCTTGGCAGCCTGTAGGAAAGCCTTTAGGTGAAGGGTATGATAAATATCAAAGTGAGTGCCGTCACGGAATGGCATATACCACTATAAAAGGGAGATATAAGGACATTAGTTCAGAGGTATTATATTATGTCCCTTTAAATAAAACCCATGAAGTATGGAAAGTAAAAATAACAAACAATAGTGACAGACCAAGAAAAATATCAGCTTTCGGATATATTGAATTTACCAATGAAAGCTTTTATGAAAATGACCAGGTAAATCTGCAGTATACATTATTTATAACAAGAACCTATCTAAAAGGTAATAAAATTCTTCAAACTGTCAATGAAAATGATATGAAAAATGAAGAAGGCACCAATAATAGGGAAAGATTCTTTGGTCTGGTTGGAGCACCGATTACTTCATATAACGGAGATAAATCATCCTTTATCGGTGCGTACAGAAGCTATCATAATCCCATAGCAGTAGAGCGTGGAAACTGTGATAATACACTAAATTATAATTCCAATGCCTGTGGGGCTATACATACAAAGATAGAATTACAAGCCGGTGAAAGTAAGGAGTTTGCCTTCTTCCTAGGACAAAAAAATGATAAAGAGGCTACAAAAATTCTTGATTCATATTCAGATCTAAGCACTATCGATAAAGAGCTTAAGGAATTGAAGGACTACTGGCATGGTAAGTTTGCTAACTTCCAAGTAAATACTCCGAGCCAGGAGTTTAACGTAATGATAAATACCTGGAATGCATATCAATGCTTTATAACATTTATATGGTCTAGAGCAGCCTCCTTTATCTATTGCGGATTACGTAACGGCTATGGATATAGGGATACAGTACAGGATATTCAGGGAATTATCCATTTGGATCCTGCCATGGCAAAGGATAAGATAAGGTTTATGCTTTCGGCACAGGTTGATAACGGGGGAGGACTTCCTCTGGTAAAATTTGACCACAATGCCGGCCATGAGGATACTCCCGATGATGCTTCTTATGTACAGGCAACCGGTCATCCGGCATATCGTGCTGATGATGCCCTTTGGTTATTCCCTACCGTATACAAATATATGGCAGAGACCGGAGACAAGGAGTTCTTGGACGAGGTTATTCCTTATGCTAACCGTGATGAAGGGACAGTTTATGACCATTTAAAAAGGGCTATCAACTTTTCCATGGAGCGGCTTAGTACCCATAATATGCCTGCGGGCCTCCATGCCGACTGGAATGACTGTCTGCGTCTGGGCAAAAAAGGTGAGTCTACTTTCGTTGCATTACAGCTTTACTATGCTATGTCTGTTATCCGGGATATTGCCCTAGATAAAAATGACCAAGAATATATTGCCTATATCGACAAGGTTCAAAAAGAACTTAAGGATACTATCAATAAAAATTGTTGGGAGGATGACCGTTTTATCCGTGGATTTAAGGAGGACGGTCAGGTAATCGGTTCTAAGAAGGATCCAGAGGCCAGCATGTGGCTTAATCCACAGTCATGGTCAGTAATCTCTGGCCTTGCCACAAAAGAACAGGCAAAAAAAGCTCTAGATAGTGTTTATAGAGAGCTTAATACTGAGTATGGTGTAAGAGTAATGGCACCTTCATATGTAGATCATGCATTTGACGGAGCCTTAGCAATACTGTTTAATCCCTCCACTAAAGAAAATGGCGGTATATTTTCACAGCCTCAGGGTTGGATTATTTTAGCCGAGTCATTACTGGGACGGGGTAACCGTGCTTTTGAATACTTTATGAAAGCTTGCCCGGCTGCCATGAACGACAAAGCAGAAATACGGGTACTAGAGCCATATGTTCACGGACAGTTTATAGAAAGTGTGGATAGTCCTTTTGAGGGAAGGGCACATGTACACTGGCTGACAGGTACGGCTTCAACGGTTATGGTAGGTTCTGTGGAGGGAATTCTGGGAATAAGACCGGATCTTAACGGCATAAGAATTGCCCCTAGCATACCCAGTGAATGGAAGGAATTAACCATAGATAAAAAATTCCGTGGAAAGATGCTTCATATTAAAGTGAAAAATGAATCCGGTGGGGAAAGCGCTTATAAGGAATTCTATGTAAATGGCGAGAAGTTAGATGATAACTATATTCCTGAATCTTTGATGAAGGATGAAAACGAAATAGTTCTGCTTATGTAGACAAATAAATTTTTTTGGACCTGTGTAAAATAAAAACACAGGTCCGATTTGATATTATATAACTATATTTGTAAGCAATAGTGAATATGTGAAAAAATTGTGATATGTAGACAAAAGTCTAGTTTATTATTGCAACCTTGTCATATCTCTGCTAAAATCAAAAATGTTTATACTGTATTATGTAAATTCATATTCGGTGGAGGGATTAAATGGAAGCTAGACATATGAAAGAAGCCGTGAATCAACAGGAGAAAAGCCGTGATTATTTATTTGATAATATGAGAGGAGTGCTGATTTTCTTAGTTGTATTCGGACACATGCTGACATCGATGAAAGACCAGTATTCAGCTATTAAAATCATCTATGTTTTTATTTACTTCTTTCATATGCCGGCTTTAACTTTTATATCAGGATATTTTTCTAAAAACCCTGACAAAGCCAGAACTCAAGCATTTAAAACCATACTTTTGCCATATCTGATACTAAATCTATCTACTTACCTTTTTAAAATGTTAATACTTAAGGAACAGTATTTTGGATTTAGGTTCTTTAGACCGACATGGGGATTATGGTATTTATTTGCATTGTTTTTATGGAAATTTTTCTTAAAGGATTTAATTTCTATAAAATATGTTCTACCTTTTAGTTTCGTATTTGGTGTTCTTAGCGGATTTTCAAAGGAGTTTGCTTCTTATATGGCTCTTGGAAGAACCTTTGCTTTTCTTCCCTTTTTCTTATTGGGCTATTATTGTAGCAAGGAGCATATTGAAAAAATCAGACGTATTCCAAAGATTATAAGTTTGCTTATTTTTATAGTTGTAGGAATTTGCTCAGTATGTATAATTAAGTATGATATATTTCAGGTGAAAAATTTATTTTTAAAGTTACCATATCCTGAAGAAGCAGATGTAGAGCATATGTTTTATCGAATATTTATATATGTTATAGCTTTACTTATGATAGGTGCACTGATTAACATAACTAGTGATAACAAGAGCTTTATATCAAAGATTGGTTTAAATACAATGACAGTATACATTTTTCATCTGTTTATAGTACCAATACTGGAAAAATTTGAGATATTAAATGATAAGCCCTATCTATATATGGCCTATGCAGTTGTAATATCTATAATTATAACTTACTTGTTTTCACGGCCCAAAGTCAGTAAGTATTATAATAAAGTAATAAATGGCGTCATCGGCCTTATTATAACAAAAGAAAAACAGATTAAAAAAACTTAGAAAGAATGGTGTAGACATGAAGTTAAGTATCATCATACCGTTTCACAGAGGAACGCATTTTTTAGAGGATTGTTTAGCAAGTATTAAAGACCAGGGAATTTCTGATTTTGAGACGGTTCTGGTACTGGATAATATCACAGAAGATATAAGCCAGATTATAAAGGAATATGAGGAGCTAAATATAAAAATAGTAAAGCTTAATGGGGGAGGTATCAAGGACCGAAATTTCGGAAAGGTAGAGAATGCAAAGTTTCTAAAAGGCTATAGCGGTGTTGCTGCAGCCAGAAATGCCGGAATTAAAGCGGCAGAAGGTGAATATATATATTTTCTAGATAGTGATGATTATATTTTAGAGGGTAGCCTGACATATTTATTAAATGCAGTAGAGAAAGAGCAGGCAGATTGTGCTTATGGTAAAAAATCCTATACATGGTTTAAAAGAAAGGTTTATCTTGCTTCCCTTAAGAAAGAAGAAGATGAGGAAGAGAATTCTGAAAACAGTGAATTTGAATCTGAAGATAATGGAAGCCAGTTAAATAAAAAAGAGATTAGAATTGAAGAAGAACTTATGGCTGCCTTTTCTGGTATGGAAGAAGAAAGATTAAGGAATATGTCCAGGGCATATTATAATTTGCTGACATCTAGAAAAGGTTTATTAGGTGTATCTGTAACCGGTCTTTTAGTAAATCGTCACTTTATTAATCAGCATAATATTTCTTTTAATGAGAAATATTTATTTTATTCTGATTTAGGCTTTATGGTACAAGTTCTGAAACTGGCAAGATTTTGCCATAAGGTAGAAGAAGCTGTATATGTAAAAAGAAATCATAACGACCCCGTACATTTTCCTGCATTAAAGCAACTAAAGACAGAAGTTAGCTTTTACGAGTATATGGAAAGCTATCAAGAGGCAAGGAATTTGGCAGGGGATAACCAAGTCTTACGAAATTATATAGATAAAAAATTCATTACTTCCTTTACTAAGACCTATGCCAGAAATATAGCAAGAAATAGTAATAAGATATGGAGGACCGAGAGATTTCAAATTTTAATGAATGCTATGAAAAAGCTAGACCCCTCCATAATAAATAAGCTTAAAGGTTATAAAAGAAGAATTGTAAAAGCATTACTATCGGGCAATGTGAAAAAATTGGTGCTTTATGTGAATTTGCATCTAGGGTATAATAAGGCAAGAAAAATCAGAAAGAAGTGGCGGGTATTATCATATTATCTTTACCAGCATTATTTTATTAAATTACCTGTTAAGGATGATTGGGTAATATGTGAAAGCTTTTTCGGCAAAAGCTATTCAGACAGCCCCAAATATATATATGAATATCTATGTAAAAATTATCCCGGTAAATATCGATTTATTTGGGTAATTAATAAGGATATTGATATTCCCTATAATCCCATAAAGGTTAAGAGATTTAGCATACGTTATTCTTATTACCTGGCAAGGTGTAAGTATAATATATTTAACGTCCGTCAGCCGGAATGGGTTAAAAAAAGAGAAGGGAATGTCTTTTTGCAGACCTGGCATGGTACACCTTTAAAGAAACTGGTTTTTGACCAAGAGGAGGTTATGGCAGCTTCACCTTTATATAAGGCACAGTTTTACAAACAATCAAGGTTGTGGGATTATCTAATCTCCGCAAATCATTTTTCAACCAAAGCATTTAGAAGTGCTTTTTTATATGAAAAAGAAATTATAGAATATGGCTATCCAAGAAATGATTTGATGTATCATCCTGACAGGGAGGAAATAGCTGCAGATATAAAAAGAAAATTAAATATTCCTGAAGGTAAAAAGATAATCCTTTATGCTCCCACTTGGAGGGATGATGAGTATTATGGCAGAGGTGAATATAAATTTTCCTTAAAGCTAAATCTTGGATTATTAAAGAAAGAACTGGGTGATGATCATATTGTACTGCTTCGTACCCATTACTTTATAGCTGATCATCTGGACACTATAGGAGTAGAAGATTTTGCCATTAATGTAAGTAAATATGATGATATTACTGAGTTGTATCTCATATCTGATATTTTGATAACTGATTATTCCTCAGTATTCTTTGATTATGCTAATCTAAGACGGCCTATTTTGTTTTACACTTATGATTTGGATAAGTATAGGGATATGCTTCGAGGCTTCTATTTGGACATAGAAAAGGATGTACCGGGACCTTTGTTATTTACTGATGAGGAAGTTGTAGCTGCAATTAAAAATATAGATAATATTATTGTAGAATACAAAGATAAGTATGATGATTTTTATGAAAAATATTGCAGTCTGGAGACAGGACATGCAGCAGAGATGGTAGCAAAGAGAGTTTTTGAATTGGAATAGTATTTTCCGTATAATTAGAAAGGATGAATGGCTCATGAATAAAGAAAACAGTTATATTACTGATGAGATACATGAGGAATGTGGAGTTTTAGGGGTATATGATTTGGACGGGAATGATGTCCTATCCACCTTATACTATGGACTCTTCGCCCTGCAACACCGGGGACAGGAAAGCTGTGGAATAGCTGTCAGTGATACCAATGGGCCTAAAGGAAAAGTATTGTCCTGTAAAGGGATGGGGCTTATTAGTGAGGTATGTACCGATGAGAGCTTGGAGAATTTAAAAGGCAATATAGGTGTAGGACATGTTCGTTATTCGGGAGCCGGAGAAAATAGCATCCATAATACCCAGCCTTTAGTATTAAACTATATTAAGGGTACCTTGTGTATTGCCCAAAACGGCAGCATTATTAATACGGAAGAGCTTAGGGAAGAACTAGAATATACCGGTGCTATTTTTCAGACTACAATCGATACAGAGGTTATAGCTTATCATATAGCTAGGGAAAGATTAACTTCTAAGACGGTTGAAGAGGCTGTTACTAAAGCTATGAAAAAGTTAGTGGGAGCCTACTCATTAGTTATTATGAGCCCAAGAAAGCTAATAGGAGCCAGGGATCCCTTTGGATTTCATCCTTTATGTATAGGAAGAAAGGGAAGTTCATATATACTAGCTTCCGAAACAGCTGCATTAAATGCTGTGGATGCTGAGTTTGTCAGGGATGTACTTCCCGGAGAAGTTGTAATGATTAATAAAGACGGAATTTACTCAGACACCTCTCTTTGTACCAATAACCATGCAAGATGTATTTTCGAATATATTTACTTTGCCCGCCCCGACAGCCATATTGACGGTGTCAGCGTGTATAATTCAAGAATAATGGCAGGAAGAATTCTAGCACAGACTAATCCTGTAGAAGCTGATGTTGTGGTAGGGGTGCCAGATTCGGGAAATGCAGCGGCACTAGGCTATGCCTTAGAGTCGGGAATACCTTTTGGTATGGCCTTTGTTAAGAATAGTTATGTTGGAAGAACCTTTATAAAGCCAAAGCAGGCAGCCCGTACCTCAAGTGTCAGGATTAAATTAAATGTCTTACCTGAGGTAGTAGAAGGCAAACGGGTTGTAATGATTGACGACTCAATTGTAAGAGGAACTACTTGCGCAAAGATTGTTAAGATGTTAAAAAAGGCAGGAGCAACCGAGGTTCATGTAAGAATTAGTTCCCCTCCTTTTTTATATCCTTGTTATTATGGTACAGATGTACCAACAGGGGATCAGCTTATTGCCAGAAATAACACCATTGATCAAATCCGCCAGATGATTGGGGCAGATTCCTTAGGTTATCTTGCTTTGGATAGGTTAAATGATATTATAGGGAAGGGTATGGGCTATTGTGATGCCTGCTTTACCGGAAACTATCCTACTAAATTACCCAAATGTGTTAGCAAAGAAGAAAAGAAATAAGAATTATAAAACCGCACAGGCTTAGGCCATGTGCGGTTTGTGATTTATAAAGGCAAGTCTCTTTTGTCAAAGACATATATTCCTATGGTGTACATAAGAACTGCAATAATTATAAGAGTAATAAATTGAAGAATACAGCTATCACCACTAATTATTTTACTTGGATCATATAAGGTAAAGAGGGTGAAATATTTTAAAAAGCTGGTTTTTTCCCCTATATCCGATATCATTTGAATAACTAAAAAGGCAACAGGAATACCGGCCCCTATCATAAGAGAGTTTTTGGTATCATTAAAGAGACAAGATGCAAAGAAGCCTATACCGGTTATTGAATAGTATAGTAGTAATGCCCCTAAGTTTAATAATAAAAACCCTGGAACATCCAATTTTCCTGGAAACATAATATTACTAAGTATTATTCCCACTAAAGTTACTATGCCAATCATAATGCTTGTGCTAACTATTATAAAGAGAGCTTGAGTCCTGGCTATTGTTGTTCTTTTATTAGCTGTTGATAAAAGATATGCCATTGAACCTTTATCTACATGGGAAGCAATACTTCTATTACATATTATTATGGTATAAATCATAGGAAGTAGAAGAATAAGAAGACCATAAAAATAACTTGATATAAAATCCAGAAGACTTGTTCCTAAATTATTAAATCCCATGGCTGATATTAATCCCTGGGGTAATAAATTTAAAACTTCCTCTAAAGAATCCTGTGTGGCCGGATCATACATTGCTATTATAATAGGCAGATAAAGCATAAGTACTGCAAGGATTATTAAAAAAATCATGAAATTTTGCTTAATTGTAGCTTTTAACAAAGGTTTACTAATCATTTATTCTCTCCCTTCCTATTTCTTAATCAGACTTTTGACTAATATTTAAATCACCATAATAATGCATAAAAATATCCTCAAGGCTACTTTTTTCAGTATCAAGGTCTAATACTTTATATTTATCTAATGCTTTAATAAGTTCAGTTACATTACCTAAGATACCTAATTTAACGGTCTTGTCATTTGCTTCTATAATATCAAAGGGACTATTATTTATAAAATCTGTGGCAGATGAAGCATCTTCAAAGGTAAGAATAAATATTTTTCTTATTCTTCCCTTAGTATCTAACTGAAACATATCCACCAGTCTATCACGTAGACTAGTGTCTTTAAGTCCTTTCATTTCTCCCATAAAATTTAGAAATTCCATACCCTTCATTCCGTCAAAAAATGCTATCTCACCGGGCAGATAACCAAGATTCTTCATGATTTCAGCACTTTTTAAGCGGCAATCCATACCTAAAATCTGAGAGCCTCCTTTATCGGGTTTAAGAAAACCTAGAAGATGCCTAATTGTAGTTGTCTTGCCGGCTCCATTAGGCCCTAGATATCCAAAGATTTCCCCTTCCTCTATATTGAAAGTCAAGTCGAAAATACCCTTTTGGTTGCCATAATCTTTAGTTAATCCTGTGATTTTAATTATGGACATAAATTTCTCCTTTCTAGAGCTTATAAAAATTTTATAATCCCAAGCAAAATAATTGAAATTTCAAATAAAATATTGTATCTTCTTTAAGGTTATGGTTATTGATATTCTTTGTCAATACAGTCCCAGGTTTTCTTATACAATTTTAATTTTAACCTATACTTATAAATAGTTTTTAAAATTTATAAGTGTTTGTCTATTATGTATTTAAGACTTATGATATACTGTTAAGGTATGGATAAAGGTACTCCATTAAGGAGAAATTATATGATTAATAATATGGAATATTATAAAATTTTTTATTATGTGGCAAAGGTAGGTAGCTTTACTAAAGCAGGGGAAGAACTTTGTATTTCTCAGCCGGCAGTAAGCCAATCCATTAAACTTTTGGAAGAAAGTTTAGGCAGCAGCCTATTTATTAGGGTGCCAAAAGGGGTTAAGCTGACTCCGGAGGGAGAGATGTTATTTTCCTATGTAAAAAGGGGCTATGAATATATACGTTTAGGGGAAGAAAAGTTTAAGAAAATGCTGGACCTAGAGCATGGGGAAATAAGAATCGGAGCCAGTGATATGACTCTGGAGTTCTATCTTCTTCCCTATCTGGAAGCTTTCCATGAAAAGTATCCGGGTATAAAGGTAGTAGTAACCAATGCTCCTACACCCAACACCCTTACTCTCTTATATGAGGGAAAAATCGATTTTGGTGTAATCAGTGAGCCGTTCCAAACAAAATCAGGAATCCATTATAAAAGGGTTAAAAAGATTAGAGATATTTTTGTGGCCGGTAACAAGTTTAGCCATTTACAGGATAAAATACTGGAATATAAGGAACTAGAAAAGCTTCCTATTATTAGTTTAGAAGATAATACCAGTACAAGAAGATATGTAAATCAATATTTACAGGCTAATCAAATTGTTCTAAATCCTGAATTTGAATTAGCCACCAGCGATATGATTGTAAAGTTTGCCATAAGAAATCTGGGAGTGGGATGCGTAGTAGAAGATTTTGCAAGTGAAGGTATTAGAGAAGGCAAACTCTTTAAGCTACAATTTAAGGACGAAATACCTGAAAGGCATATATGTATTGTTACAAGCAATCAAGGCCCTATATCCAATGCCGCAAAGAGACTTTTAGGAACATTAAAGGCAAAAGATGAATAGGAGGAAATATGAAAAGAATTGCACAATTTGAAAAAGTAAGCAGGGAAAGATTTATAGAAGATTGGTTAGATACTTTTATGGATGATGAGCAATCGAAGGAGGATTTAATTAAGTGGGCAGAAAGCATATATGATAAGATTAAGTTGCCAAAAAGGGCCACACAAGGCTCCGCCGGTTATGATTTTTTTAGTCCCTTAACATTTACACTTAAGCCCGGGGAGACAATTAAGATACCCACCGGCATCCGGGTTAAGATAGAAGAGGGCTGGGTATTAAAATGCTACCCTAGAAGCGGTCTGGGCTTTAAATACCGCCTTCAACTAAATAATACTGTCGGTATAATAGACAGTGATTATTATGGCTCAGATAATGAAGGGCATATATTTAGTAAGCTGACAAATGACAGTAAAGAGGGAAAAGTTATGACCGTTGAAGAAGGTATCGGTTTTATGCAGGGAATCTTCGTGGAGTACGGAATTACCATTGATGATGATGCCGACAGAATAAGAAACGGAGGCTTTGGAAGCACCACAATAAAGTAAAGTAATTAAAAACAGTGTGTATGGGGTCTAACATCAGTGTACACCGGTGTTAGGCACCTTTTATGTGTCGGTTACTTTTGTATGGTAGCGTATTATCACTTTAAATTTATGCTATACAAATAAAAAAACCTGTATTATAATAGATTCAAAATTTGTCGCAAGATAGAGTAAAATAATACATCATGAAGGGAGAAAAAAATGGGAGCAGATAAAGTGCAATATATTATTGCAATGACAGTATATATCGGAGCAGTAATTGCTATCGGTTTTAATTATGCTAAAAGAGCAAGCGAAAGTACAGACAACTATTTAATTGGGGGAAGGTCTTTAGGACCATGGGTAACTGCCATGGCTGCAGAAGCCTCTGATATGAGTGGGTGGCTTTTGATGGGCTTACCGGGAGTAGCATATTGGTGTGGACTTGGAGAAGCATTTTGGACTGCCATAGGCCTTTTTATAGGTACATATTTAAACTGGCTTATTGTGGCAAAGAGACTGAGGACTTATTCTCATGTGGCCGGAGATGCCATTACCATTCCTGATTTTCTAAGCAATCGTTTTAAGGAAAACAAAAAAATAATACTGACTATTGCAGCCTTATTTATTTTGGTCTTTTTTAGCGTATATGCAGCCAGCTGCTTTGTAACTGTAGGAAAACTATTTAGTACCTTGTTTAATACAAATTATAAATTAATGATGGTTTTAGGTGCTTTATTCGTTGTACTTTATACCTTTATAGGAGGCTTTCTTGCAGAGAGCGCATCTGATTTTATGCAAGGAATTGTTATGTTTATTGCACTGTCTTTAGTACTTATCGTAGGTGTTACTAAGGCAGGGGGAATATCGGAGGTATTTGAAAATGCAAAACAAATCCCCGGATTTCTTGACTTTTTTGGAGTAGCCCAGCCCCAAGTTCTTGATGGGATACAGCAGGTATCTGAGGCAGGTAATCCTTTATTTGAAGCTGCCACAAAGTATGGTCCATTGGTTATTATATCTACATTATCCTGGGGACTTGGATACTTTGGAATGCCACATGTGCTACTAAAATTTATGGCAATTGAGAATCCTAATGATCTTAAAACATCCAGAAGGATAGCTATTATATGGTGTGGAGTTTCCTTATTTGCGGCAGTATTTATCGGAATTATAGGAAGGGTTCTCTATCCTAATGCTTTACTTACTAAGAGCAGTTCTGAAGGAATATTCGTATTAATGTCCAGCAATTTCTTCTTACCCCTTATTGCCGGAATTATTATGGCGGGAATTTTAGCTGCTACCATAAGCTCTTCGGATTCTTATCTTTTAATAGCGGCATCGGCTTTTTCTAAGAATATCTATCATGGTATTATAAAAAAGGATGCTTCAGATAAACAGGTGCTATATATGTCAAGAGTAACTCTTATTCTCATATCTATTATAGCCATGATTATAGCTATGGATGAGAATAGCGTCATCTTTACTGTTGTATCCTTTGCCTGGGCCGGATTTGGTGCCACTTTTGGCCCTATTATCTTATTCTCCCTATTTTGGAAGAGGGTGACAAGGGCAGGGGCTATAGCCGGTATGTTAAGCGGAGGTGTGACGGTATTTGTATGGAATTTGCTGATTAGACCCCTTGGAGGATATTTTGACATTTATGAGTTATTCCCTGCTTTTGTGATTTCTTGCTTGGTGATAGTAATTGTGTCTTTATGTACTTTGCCACCTTCACAAGAAATACAGGAAGAGTTTGAACAGGTTAAGAATTATAAATACTAGATTAGTAAATATAAAATAAAATAAATGCCAGATTGAATTTATATAAATTTTCAATCTGGCATAATATTTTTTGGTTTAAGTATATAAATTACTACTTATAAAGGGCGTAATAATCAGCTTCATTTTCTTCCATTCTTTTACTAAGCCAAAGCTTTGCATCGTCTAAGGCTCTATTATATATAGTTACACCTAGTGTATCCATAAAGAAATCCAAGATACTTTCAGATCCGATAATGCCAAGCTTCTCATCCCGTTCTGTTTCAAAATAATAAATAATTTCCTCTAGGAGCTGCTTTTTTTCTTCATCAGTAAGGGTAATGTTAACACGGCGGTAGTTGTTTTTCATTTGAAATCCTCCTAAGATCAATCATATACTGTTTCAAGCATATCAAAGATAAGTTTTTATGGCAAGAAAAGAAGGTTTCTTTAAGCAATTTGTTCAAATTGTGAGTTATAAAGTTTAGCATAGAAACCGCCTTTGGCAAGCAGTTCCTCATGATTACCCTGTTCTATAATATCTCCGTCTTTCATAACAAGAATTATATCAGCATCCCTTATGGTTGATAATCTATGGGCTATGATAAAGCTGGTTCTTCCTTTCATTAGGTTATCCATGGCCTTTTGAATTAGGATTTCTGTTCTGGTATCAACGGAGCTGGTGGCTTCATCTAAAATCAAGATTTTTGGATCTGCTAAGATGGCTCTGGCAATTGTAAGTAGCTGTTTTTGCCCCTGGGATATATTTGTACTTTCTTCGTTAAGGACCATATTATATCCATCCGGTAAAGTCATAATAAAATGATGAACATGGGCAGCCTTAGCAGCTTTTATTACCTCTTCATCTGTAGCATCAAGTTTGCTGTATCTGATATTATCCATTATAGTACCGTTATAAAGCCAAGTATCCTGTAAAACCATACCGAACATTCGTCTTAACTGACTTCTTTCAAAATCTTTAATATTATGGCCGTCAATAAGTATATCACCGCTATTAATATCATAGAAACGCATAAGTAGTTTAACTATTGTAGTTTTTCCTGCTCCGGTAGGACCTACGATGGCTACTTTTTGACCATCATATATTTTTGCATTAAAGTCATGTATGATAGTTTTGTCACTGTTATATCCGAAGTTTACATGCTTAAATTCAATATTGCCCTTAAGACCTTCTATGGAAAGAGGAGTATCAGTATCAGCTACTTCCTCAGCAGCTTCTAAAAATTCAAATACCCTTTCTGAGGCTGCTGCCGTTGACTGGAACATATTGGCCACCTGTGCCAGTTGAGTAATCGGATGAGTAAAATTTCTTATATATTGGAAGAAAGTTTGAATTTGACCTATTTGTATCCGTCCGTTTATTGTAAGATAACCACCAAGAATGGCAACACCTACATAACCTAGATTACCTACAAACTGCATAATAGGGTGCATAAGTCCCGATAAAAACTGAGACTTCCAGGCAGATTCATAAAGGGTTTCATTCTTCTTGCCAAAATCTTTTATAAAGTCTTCTTCCTTATTAAAAGCCTTAACTATATTGTGACCCCCATATACCTCTTCCACTAAACCGTTAACATGACCTAAATATTCTTGCTGCTTTTGGAAATGCTTCTGAGATTTCTTAACAACTGCTCCCATAATTCCCAAGGATATGGGGATTGTAAGCAGTGCAAGGAGAGTCATGGGGACACTTATTCTAATCATCATTATAAAGATACCTACAATGCTTACTACTGAAGTTATCAGCTGGGTAAGACTCTGATTTAAGCTTTGGCTTAAGGTATCTACATCATTAGTTACCCTAGAAAGTATTTCACCGTGAGTCATAGAATCAAAATATCCCATAGGCATACGATGGATTTTTTCAGAAATACTCTTTCTAAATTTATAAGATACCCTTTGAGCTATTTCAGTTGTAATCCATCCTTGAATAAATGAAAACAAGGAGGAAATACCATAAAGGCCTATTAGTAGAAGTAGTATTTTTCCTAAGGCATTAAAGTTAATTCCTTTTCCACCACTGATTTTATCTATAAAGCCATTTACGATTTCAGTAATTGCATCACCTAGGATTGTAGGTCCTATGATGGAAAATATGGTGCTGCCGATGGCAAATAAAAAGACTATTAACAATGCCCATTTATAGCCGGCTAGATATGCTAAGAGCTTTTTCATGGTTCCCTTAAAATCCTTAGCTTTTTCCACAGGAGCTCCCATACCATGACGGGGGCCACCCATTTTAGGTTTTTTATCATTTTTATTCATAAGCCAACTCCTCCTTTGACAACTGGGAAGATGCTATCTGACGATAAACTTCACAATCTTTTAGTAATTCTTTATGGGTTCCTTTACCGACAATTTTTCCGTTGTCCAGTACTAGGATTTGATCTGCATTAACTATTGTGCTTATTCTTTGGGCAACTATAATAACTGTACTGTGGGACAATTCCTTTTTTAAAGCCTTTCGAAGTTCACTATCGGTTTTATAATCTAGGGCTGAGAAACTATCGTCAAAAATATAAATTTCGGGATTTTTTGCGATAGCCCTGGCTATAGATAATCTCTGCTTCTGCCCACCGGAGACATTGCTACCTCCCTGGGCAATGGGCTCCTTATATCCTTCAGGCTTTTCTTCTATAAATTCTGCCGCTTGGGCAATTCTTGCAGCTTTTTTTATAGTTTCAGTGGAGGCTTCTGACATGCCAAAGCTAATATTTGATTCAATAGTTCCTGAAAATAATACGCCCTTTTGGGGAACATAGCCTAAACGTTTTCTAAGGTTATACTGGGAGATATTGCGGATATCTGTCCCATTAATTAGTATTTCACCTTCTGTTACATCGTAGAATCTGGGAATAAGATTTACTAATGTACTTTTACCGCTACCAGTACTGCCTATGATTGCAGTAACCTCACCTGGCTTTGCAATAAAGCTGATGTCTGACAGTACATCTTCTTCGGCATTGGGATAACTAAATGATACATTTCTAAATTCAAGAAGTCCATTTTTGTTAGGATCTATAGTTTCTTCCTCTGCAGGATCATGAATTGTGGGTTCTTCTTTAAGAACTTCATTAATTCGGCCTACAGATATGGCCGCTCTCGGAAGGATTATAGAAATCATGGTCATCATTAAAAAGGACATAATAATCTGCATGGTATATTGGATAAATGCCATAATATCTCCCACCTGCATGGTTCCTGTGTTAATTCTGTCTGCACCTACCCATACAATAAGGATTGCAACTAAATTCATAATAAGCATAAGAGCAGGCATCATAAAGGTCATTACACGGCCAACAAATAGGCTGTTTTTAGTAAGAGCTGTGTTGACCTTATCAAATCGTTCTTTCTCATGGTTTTCATTACTAAAGGCCCTTATAACCGGTAGACCACAAAGAATCTCCCTCATAACAAGATTAACTTTATCCACCAGTTTTTGCATAAGTTTAAATTTTGGTAGTGCCACAACCATAAGTATTATAACCAGGGAAAGTACTGCACCTACCCCTACACCCAAAGTCCAAGTCATGGTTGTATTGGTATTTAATATTCTTATAATACCCCCAAGTGCCAATATGGGAGAGTAGATTACAATACGGACCATCATAACAACCATCATTTGAATTTGCTGAATATCATTGGTGCTCCTGGTAATTAAAGAGGCTGTAGAGAAGCGATCCATCTGGGCATTTGAAAATGAAAGAACTTTACAAAATACATCATTTCTAAGATCACGACCAAGTTTGGCAGCAATTCTAGCAGCTACAAAGGTAACTAAGATGGAGGCAGCCATGGCAGCAAAGGCAAGTCCAAGCATTTTAGCTCCTACTGTAAGAATATAACGGGTCTGTAACTTGCCTATATTTATACCGATGGCTTCATATTCTGCCCTAACATAAGCCACTGTGGCTTGAGATTTTAAGGTGTCGGGCATAAGTTTAATTTGTTCCTTTATTGGCTTTAGCATTTCTTCCCTAGCTTCTTCAGGGAGATTATTTAATATGGTGTATATATCCCCATCTTTTGTGTTAATATCATGAAACATATTTGCTTTAGATGGGTTAAGTTCTAAAGTAGATATAATAAGTAGGGGGTCGGCAATTAAACTACTTATTAAAGTCTCATCTTCACCATCCCAAATATATAAGTCTTCATCATCTAACAAGGGATATTTTTTAAGATAAGTAGCCCATTCATCTTGATTAAGGTTCTCTTTATTAATCAGACTATAATGGGATAGAAGCTTGTCTTTGTCATTCTGATTCAAAAATAATAGAGATTTTTCCAACTGGCTAGCTCTTATTACCTCAGGGACTGAGCTTTCTATACCGGCCTGCAAGATACCAATATTTACAATATTGGAGGTATAGGATGGTAATGATAAGTCACAAAAGGCTTGAATTAGTAAGAGAATAATAACAAAGAGGATTGCAAGGGCTGATTTTTTTAGATTTCTTAATATGGTCAGCATAGAGGTTTTCCTTTCTTATATGATATAAATAGTAAAAATTTATCTAAAATGTGTACTTAGGGTTACTGATACTTCCCATATAATTATGAAAGAATCAGTAACCCTTTAATTTATTCTTGTAACAGTATTTTCTGATTTCATGATTATAATTGATTAATATATATACATCAATAGTATTTATAATAATTTAACAAACATTTTATATTATATTAAAGAGCCAAGTAAAATTTCAAGCAGGGCATCATTATGCTTAGGAGCTTTGAAGCAGAAACGGACAAATTTACTATCCAAAAAAGGAAAGGTAGAACAATCTCTTATCATATATCCCTTGCTTATAGCTTTTTCAAATAAATCCTTAGATGTAACATCCTCTTTTAAAATCTTTAATAGAACAAAGTTGGCTGTAGGTGTAAAGGTTTTAATATTAGGACAGCTTAGAAGAATCTTACAAACTCTTTCTCTTTCTTTAGAAATCAGCTGTTTTGTTTTTTCTATATATTCTGTATCGGTAAACATAATTTCACCTGCTATGGCAGCCAGGGAATTAATTGTCCAAGGATTCTTTCGTTTATTTATTTCATTAAGTAAGTCACTGTTACTACAGATTGCATAACCAAGACGGAGTCCCGGGGCAGCAAAGAATTTTGAAATTCCTCTAAGGATAATTATATTATTATAGGACTTAGCTAAGGAAATACTGGTAATTTCCTGAAAATCTTCGGTAAATTCTACATAAGTCTCATCTACCATGACGAAGATATCTTTTTGCTTACATATATCAAGGATTTTAACCATATCAGTTCTTGTTATAGCTGAGGAGGTGGGATTATTGGGGTTGCAAATTACAAGCAGGCCTATATTATCTTTCAGCTCTTTTTCCAAATCCTTAATATCAAGCCTAAAATCATTTTCCTCCTTGAGCCTATAATAATGACAAGATCCGCCACCTAGAAAAATCTCCCTCTCATATTCAGAATAAGTAGGCCCTATAATTAATGCCCCTTTAGGATTTTTAATCTGAATAAAGAGAGAAATAAGCTCAGTAGCTCCGTTTCCCACAATAATATCTTCAATATTAGCAGTTGTATATTTAGCAATGGCATTTCTTAAAGATGTGTATTCCCTTTCCGGATAAGTCATAATGGCCTCTATCCTGTCGGACAGGGTTTCTTTAAGTTTAGGTGATATACCCAAGGGATTAACATTATCTGCAAAGCTTACTATATTTTCTTTCTTTATTCCATAGACCTTTTCTATTATTTCCAAATCACTTCCGTGGAAGTGATTTTGAGCACTTCCGTGGAAGTGATTTTGAGCACTGTTTTCTCTTTTCATAGCTTCCTCCTTAGGACTAGATTTTTTTTCCTTAATAGATTATAATTATTGTAATATAGATGATTTATATACTTAGTCTTATTGTACATTTCTAATAATATTGTATTTTATTATAAACCTTTATAAATAAAATGCAATTACCATACATGAGGTGATAATTTGAAGGAAAAGATAGAACAAATCGCTAGAGGAGAATTTGATTATGACCTTCCTTTCCTTCGCCTATCTGTAGATAGAATTAATATTAATGTGGAAGCAGATAAAAAGTACGAAGGAAGCTTTATTATCAGTAATAGTGCTAACCGGTCTATGAAAGGGGTTTTATATTCATCAAGTCCTTTAATTAGCTTTACTAGGCAGACCTTTAGTGGCAAGGAAAATACTATTACATATCTTTTTGATGCTTCTTTTTTAAATCCATCGTATAAAGTTAGTGGTAATATTACCATTGTTAGTGACTGTGGTGAGATGAATCTTCCCTTTACCGCACATATAGAGACAAGAACTATAAACACCTCAATAGGTAAGATTAAAAATCTGTTTGAGTTTACCAATCTTGCAAGGCTTGACTGGGCAGAAGCTATAAAGGTTTTTGCTTCGGATGAGTTTGAGCGGATTATCTTAAAAAACGAAGAAAAATATCATGTCATTTATCGTAATCTTTTAAAAAGCAATTCAACCGGCCAAGCTTTAGAGGAATTCTTAATATCAGTAAACAAAAAGTCAAGAATTAACCTTAGTATTGATAGAACAGCATTGGAATATGAGATTGATGGAGAAGATGTGTCAGATAAACTTGTTCTGACAAAGAATCAATGGGGAAGTACTGAGATTAGAATTAGTACCGATGTCCCCTTTATTCAGCTTGATAAAAATCAACTTTTGACTGATGATTTTATAGGAAATACCCATGAGTTAAAATTTAAAATAAATGCTGCCACTCTTCATGGGGGTAACAATTACGGAAGTATATGGATTAAAACTATCTACCAGACTATTAAAGTTGACCTAATCTGCAAAAAACATAAAGAAAATACCGGGAATAATACAGAAAATAAAAACCTCAAAAAAATAAAATATGATTACACTAAAAATTATCTAGATTATCGCCTAGGCCGTATTAACCTTACTAAATACTCACGGGATACAAAATTATTGTTATCCAAGTTAAAGAATAGTAAAGATAGCATTTTTGTTAAATTAGTTAATTTACATCTGGCCATACTTACTGAAAATAATCCCTTGGCTTCTCAGCTGCTAGAAGAGCTATCCAAGCAAGAGGCTGAAATTAAAAGTGCTTCTAGCTTAGAATATTGTGCTTATCTTTATCTATTGAGACTTTATCGGAAGGATGAAAATAATAGCCCTTATGAAAGAAACAGAAATTATATACTTAAAGATATAAAAAAGCGATTTGAAGCAGGCTCTTTTTCCCCATTACTATATCAGGAAGCACTTTGCGTATATATGGAAGAACCTTATCTTTTACGGGAATTAGGGGATTTTGAAATTCAAGTACTAAATTATGGCATAAAATATAAATATGTAAGCAAAGAATTAGCCCTTCAATATACTTATCTTGCCGGCAGGCTAAAATTCTATCATCCCCTAGTTTTTAAGGGACTGGTAAGCCTTTATAATACATATAAAAAAGACGAAATTCTTTCATCTATTTGTAGCCTATTGATTAAAGGTTATAAAACTGATAATAAGTATTTTCAGTGGTATAGCCGGGGGGTAAATGCACAACTTCGTATTACCCAGCTATATGAATATTATATGTATTCTGTGGATGAGAGTAGGATGGATCCCCTTCCTCAGCCTTTACTGATATATTTTGTTTATAACAGTAGGCTTAATGATAAGAAAATGGCTTACCTATATGCCAATATAATAAAAAACAAAAAAGCTAATGATCATATATACCATTTATATTATAAGAGCATGGAGGTATTTGCTCAAAAGCAATTAGAGGCAAAGAATATTAGCCCTAACCTTTCAATTATTTATAGAGAATTTATTTATAAAAAGGAACTTAACCAGTACTTTAACAAGTATTTACCTGATGTAATGTTTACCCAGGAGCTATATTGTGATAATCCCAATATTGTAAGTGTAGCTGTTGCTCATAAAGAACTGGATGAAGAAGTCATAGTGCCCCTTACAGAAGGCAGGGCATATATTATGCTTTATACCAGGGAGGCTAATATTTTTCTTCTTGATTCCTTTGGAAATCGTTATGTTACTTCAATAAAATATACTTTAAAACCTCTGCTTAGTCCCAGGGAATTTAAAGTTAAGTATATGGATTATGAAAAACATCCTAAACTGCTTTTATATCTCTTTGACCATTACAGGACTAACAGGGTAGTAAGTGAAAAATCCATTGCCCTAAGAAAGCAAGTTTTATTGATGCCAAGCTTAAAGGAATCATATTATGTAGACTGCCTTTTAACTTTAATAGAATATTATTATGAAAATTATAATGGGGATTTGTTAGAACATTATCTTTTAAAATTAGACCTAGCTAAGGTAAATGTAGCCCTTAGAAAAAAATATCTGGAATATATGATAATACGGGGGTATTATGACAAAGCTTTACATGCCCTAAGTTACGTTACAATAGAAAGCATTCCCATAAAAATGCTTTTGAAATTATGTTCCGGATGGATCAATAATTCAGGATATGATATTAAGGAGGACTTATTAGTCTTTCTGTGCCATTATATATTTACTCAAGGAAAATATGACAAAAAAATTCTTAACTATTTAGTAAAATATTATAACGGTAGTACCATGGACATGATCAAGCTGTGGAGAGGGTCTAAGAACTTTGAAATAGATACTTATGAATTAGAGGAAAGGGTACTGGCACAGGCTTTATTTAGTGAAAACACTCTTAAAGAGATTTTTGGAGTATTTTTAGAATATTACCCTAAAGCCAAGAACCATCTGCTAGTAAGGAGCTTTTTAACCTATTACTCATACAAATACTTAGTTCATGACCTAGAAATCCACAAAGAAATTTTCTCCATAATACGTAGGGAGCAAAATTACGAAGAAAATAATATCAGCCTTCTTGCTTGGCTTAAATACAGCAGCAATAATACTGAATTTACCGAAGATGATATGACTTTTATTTCATATAATATAGACCGTTTTGAAAGGCAGGGGCTAATCCTTCCCTTTTTCAAAAAGTATAAAAATGTTATTAAGCTATCCTGTAAAATAACCGACAGGTTCTATGTGGAATATAGGGCTAATCCTAATAGTCAGGTTTTTATCCATTATCGACTTTTAACTGATAATGCTAAGGATAAATACATAACTGAACGGATGTCTCATATGCTTATGGGAATTTGTGTAAAGGATTTTATCTTGTTTTATAATGAAGAGTTGGAGTATTATATAACCGAAGAAACAGAGGATGAAATCCATAAGTCAGAGACCTTTAGATTACGGTATGAAGATGATGGTCAAATAGAAGATTCTAAGTACAACCGTATCAATATGATGTTAAATGCCCTAGAAAACCATAGGGATACAGAGTTGCTAGATATGATGGCCGATTATATAGAAACAGAATATATAATTAGAGAGTGCTTTGAGCCTTTACCATAAGAGATTTACTATACCATTAGATAGGGAGAGTAAGATGAATAGTCCAAGGAAATTGATTGTTGGCTACGATCTGTGTGACGATTATTCTCAGATTAGCTGTTTCAGTTATAAAACCTTTGAACCAATACCAATAGGCCCAGATGAGGATGAGGATAATCCCCTTATTCCTACAGCTCTTGCATTAAATGAAGCAGGAGTTTGGGTTTATGGTAATGAGGCTATTTCTTGTGCCCAAAATGGCTCAGGCATACTGGTGGACAAGTTACTTACAAAATTAAAAAATCAGGAAGAGCTGAATTTTCATGGGCAAAGTTATAGTGCAGTAAAATTACTTGAAAAATATTTTAGAAGGACTTTAACCTTGCTTAAAAGTTACTTTCCTACAGAAGTTATTACCAAACTGGTTGTTACAATTAGTGATATGGATCCGGTGATAATAGAAGGTATCTATGAGGCCTTATATATGCTTGGTATTGAGAAAGATCGGGCAGCTGTAATAAGCCATGGAAGCAGCTTTATGTATTATGCTCTAAGCCAAGACAAAGAACTTTGGTTAAATGATGTGGGCTTGTTTGATTTTAATGAAGATGGTTTATGCTTTTATAAGATAGACATTAACCGCAGGTTAAATCCTATGGTTGCAGTATTGGAAAA
The DNA here is from genome assembly GCF_900070325.1 of Herbinix luporum. Classification (GTDB taxonomy): domain Bacteria; phylum Bacillota; class Clostridia; order Lachnospirales; family Lachnospiraceae; genus Mobilitalea; species Mobilitalea luporum. Next base: position 2,076,684 of record NZ_LN879430.1, on the reverse strand, counting down.
AAGAGATTTTTCAGAAACCCTTAATTATTCCATATTAAAAAGCAAAAACATCGATTTAAGTTATACCTTTGAAACTATAGCAAAGACTGCATTATATAAGCAAATTATATCAACCTTGTACTTTACCGGTAGAGGTTTTCAGGGAGATTGGCCCAATGAAGTGATAAAAAGCTTGTGCCCAGGTCGCAGAGTTTTTATGGGACAAAATCTTTACACTAAAGGAGCTTGCTATGGGGCAAAGGAGTTGTCCGGGGATAAAAAACTAGACAATATAATCCTTCTTGATAATGATATGATTACATCTTCTATATGGATTAGGGCATATCTTGATGGTAATATACAAGAACTTTTACTTACAGAGGCAGCCCTACCATGGTATGAGGTCAATAGTGAAATAGACCTTATACCTGATGAGACTTGGGAGATAGAAATAATATTTAAAAATGTTATGACTAAGGAAATTATCAGTGAGAGAATTCCTATAAATCTTCCTAAGAGGCCAAATCGCATGACTAGGCTTAGAATAAATATATCATGTATTGATAAATCAAAAGTCAAATTAACTATTACAGATTTAGGATTTGGAGACATGTATCCGGCTACGGGTAATAGTGCCGAATATGTAATTGAAATATAAATAAGTACTAACCTAGATAAAGTGAGGATTAGGCATGGGAAAATTAATTCTTTGCAGAGGTAGATTAACCGACAGGCCTTATGTGCTGCCTATTACAGGTTACAGGATTTATTCCATTGAAGAACTTTGCTATTACATTTATAATAATATTTATTTTATTAATGAAAATCTGTTTACTGATTCATTAATTGATTGGATTAAAACTGAGCTTTGCCTTCCTGAAAGAGCAAAGAAACTTAAATCTCTACAAAGGGAGAGGGCTGATTTAAAATCTTTAATTACCGTGGTACTATGCAGTGCTGATTATTATACAGAGCAGGAAATAAAAAAGCTGCTGGCAGCAGTGGATGAAATCAGGTCAATGCCTCTTGCAAAAAGGTGGTATAAAAAGGCCAATAGTTATTTGCTTAAAAAACAGTATGGGCAGGCGGCTATGGAATACGAAAGACTGCTTATATCTGATGAGGCGGTAAATTTGAGCCCTAAAGATTATGGAGACCTTCTGCATAACTTAGCCCTAGCAAGGCTTCATATTAATGGACCGGAGCGGGCCTCTGAATTATTTTTGCATGCTTATGAACGTAATCAAAGGCAGGAGAGTCTTATACAGTATCTATATTGTATCTGGCTATGTAAGGGCAGGGAGGCTTTTAATGAAAAAATTCTGGAGTATAAGGTAGATGTAGATCTTAGGGATAAGATTGTATTAAAAATGGAGCAGTTATCTAGGGAAGCTAAACTGTGTAAATCTATGAATGAAATTGACAGCTTAAGAAGGTTAAAAAACACCCAAGAAGAATCAGCACTTGAAGAAAGATTTAGGAAGATTATCGATGGATGGATTAATGAAATCAGAAGGATGTAAAAGTACAGGAGATTACAATAATGGGATGGCTAAGAAATCTATTTAAAAAGACGGATAGTGTAGATACTGAGAAAATCCATGAGCAGATACAAGAGGACATAAGAAGCAATACTTATGTTGATAAAAGGGGCTTTATTAAAGAAAACTGTGAGATAATTGCTGAAAGCAGTCGCCAGATAGATGAGGCTAAGATTGAGTATCAAGCAGTTACATCATATCTTAATGATATGCAGAAAATTGATTTAATTCCAAAGGAGCAAAGAGAAAGTTTAGAAGAGGCTGCTAGAAATATAATAAATCTTAATAATGAAAGAAAACGATACCAAAATAGGAAACATAATATAACAGATATTCAATATCGCTTATTTGAGCGGGATGAGATGCAGATTCCTAAAGAATTAACTTCAATTAGGGAGGCTGAAAGTTACCAAACCAGTATTGATGAAGATATTAGACATCTTGAACATGAAAAGCAAAGCTTACTTGAACAAGAGGATGATATTAAAGGCAAGCAATCTTTCCTTAGGGGAATTGCCATAGCTACCTGTGCTATAATTATTGTCCTATTTATTATCTTTGCTTTATTATCAGGTAAGTCCGGATCTAATATGACCTTACCATTTTTATTAACGGTATTAATGGGAATGGCCTCAACCCTCTATATATTTATGGAGGCTAGGAAGAATGCCCATGATATTAAGATGGTTCAAATAATGCTTAATAAAGTTATTGTCCTTTCTAATAAGGTGACAATAAAATCAGTAAACAACCGAAACTATCTGGACTATATATATAGCAAATATATGGTAGATAATTATGAGCAATTTAAAAGTCGCTGGGAAGAGTATGTTAAGTTAAAAGATGAAAATAAAAGGTATCAAAATAATACTGAACTTTTAGAATTTTATAACGAAATCTTGATACGGGAATTAAAAAGATTTCATATTGCAGATGCGGATATTTGGATTTATCAACCATCGGCTATTATAGATAGAAAGGAGATGGTAGAAGTAAGACACCGACTAAATGTTCGTAGGCAAAAATTAAGGGAGAGAATGGAGGCTAATCAAAAACAAAAGGATGAAGCCATTAAGGCAATTACTTCATTTATAATTGCACATCCCCAAAGAAAGGAAGAGGTGTTTCGTATTTTAAATGAACACCATATACCTCTAGATATTTTAAAATAGGAATATTATATAATAAAGGAATTTAAAGCCGTAAGTTTATATGTTATCCTAGATTAATATCTAATAAAATATTAAGGAGGGATGGAGTTGGCTAATTCAAACTGTGAATACTGTTCAAATTATGAATATGATGAATACTATGAATATTATACATGTACAGTAAACTTAGATGAGGATGAGATGAGTAGATTTCTTAGGGGAAATTATAAAGATTGCCCTTATTTTTCATATAATGATGAATATAAAATAGTGAGGAGACAAATGTAATACAAAAAACACTTGACATATTTCGTAACTTTGAATACTATAGTAGTAATCTTTTAAAATGGCAAATGCGTTGACAAAGAGGAGTAGGTAAGTAACACTTAACAGAGAGGATCATTCACCGGCTGAGAGATGATCTATAAGCAGTCTTACTGAAGGTAGCTTTGTAGCAGCGTTTCTGAAGCCTTATTATAAATTTAAGGTGGGTAGGAAATGCCGGGAAGTCCCGTTATAGACATCAGAGGTGGCTTTTATAAGCCATAAATAAAGGTGGTACCACGGTTCTTCGTCCTTTGAGTCGAAGAACCTTTTTTGATGGAAATTTAATCGTAACTATGATGAAAGATAGGAGAGATTATCATGAAAAAAGAACTGGCAAAAACCTATAATCCCAAGGACATTGAAGGCAAATTATATCAGAAATGGCTGGATAAAAAATATTTTCGTGCTACTGTTGATAGGAGTAAAAAACCTTTTACAATAGTAATACCACCCCCAAATATTACAGGGCAGCTGCATATGGGTCATGCCTTGGACAATACCTTGCAAGATATTCTTATAAGGTTTAAGAGAATGCAAGGATATAATGCCCTGTGGCAACCAGGCACGGATCATGCCAGTATAGCCACAGAAGTTAAGATTATTGAACAGCTAAAAGAAGAAGGTATAGAAAAGCAGGACCTTGGCAGAGAAGGTTTCCTTGAAAGAGCATGGCAATGGAAAGAAGAATATGGTGGCAGGATTATATCCCAGTTAAAGAAGCTTGGTTCTTCATGTGATTGGGATAGAGAGAGATTCACCATGGATGATGGATGTAACCATGCGGTAAATAAGGTATTTGTGAAGCTTTATAATGAAGGTTATATCTATAAAGGCTCAAAAATAATCAACTGGTGTCCCGTATGTCATACATCTATATCAGATGCGGAAGTTGAACATGAGGAGAGGGAAGGACATTTTTGGCATATTAAATATCCCATTGCAGGAGAAGATGGTTATGTAGAAATAGCCACCACAAGACCGGAGACCATGCTGGGAGATACTGCCGTAGCAGTTCATCCGGATGATGAAAGATATCAACATTTAATCGGAAAAAATGTTATTCTTCCTATTGTTAACAAAGAGATACCGGTGATTGCCGATACCTATGTTGATAAAGAGTTCGGAACCGGTGTAGTTAAGATTACCCCTGCCCATGACCCTAATGACTTTGAAGTGGGACTACGGCATAAGCTTCCCGAAATCAATATTATGAATGATGATGCAAGCATTAATGAAAATGGCGGTAAGTTTGCCGGTATGGATCGTTATGAAGCCAGAAAGGCTATAGTAAAAGAATTGCAGGATTTAGGCCTATTAATAAAAGTAGAAAACCATATCCACAATGTAGGTACCCATGATCGTTGTAATACAACTGTAGAACCTCTAATTAAGCCCCAGTGGTTCGTTAAGATGGATGAGTTAATTAAGCCAGCTATAGAAGCTGTAAAATCCGGTGAGATTGAAATTATTCCTGAACGTTTTGAAAAAATATATTTTAATTGGACCAATAACATCAGGGACTGGTGTATATCAAGACAATTATGGTGGGGACATAGAATACCGGCTTATTATTGTGACGGCTGCGGAGAAATAATAGTATCCGAAGAAGAACCTTCTAGGTGCCCCAAATGTGAAAGCAGTAATCTAAGACAGGATGAGGATACTTTAGATACCTGGTTCTCATCTGCCTTATGGCCTTTTTCTACCTTAGGCTGGCCTGATAATACAGAGGATTTAGATTACTTTTATCCTACAGATGTATTAGTAACCGGTTATGATATTATCTTCTTTTGGGTTATCCGTATGGTGTTTTCAGGATATGCCCATATGGGGAAAAAACCTTTTAGCAAGGTATTAATCCATGGTTTGGTAAGGGATTCTCAAGGTCGTAAAATGAGTAAGTCCCTGGGTAATGGTATTGATCCCCTTGAAGTGATTGATAAATATGGAGCCGATGCTCTTCGTTTTACTCTTATTACAGGTAATGCTCCCGGTAACGATATGCGCTTTTATTGGGAAAGAGTTGAGGCCAGCAGAAATTTTGCCAATAAGGTATGGAATGCTTCCCGCTTTATTATGATGAATCTAGAGAAAGCAGATTTATCGACAACTATTGATGAGAAGCTCCTAACACAGGCAGAACGCTGGATAATATCCAAGGCAAATACCTTAGTTAAGGAAGTTACAGATAATCTAGATACCTTTGAAATTGGTATTGCTGCACAGAAAATTTATGATTTTATCTGGGAGGAATTCTGTGACTGGTATATAGAAATGGTTAAGCCCAGATTATATAATGATGAAGATGATACAAAGCTGTCTGCACTTTGGACATTGCAGCATGTACTGACTACATCCTTAAAACTTCTTCATCCATATATGCCTTTTGTAACAGAAGAAATCTTCTGTACCCTTCAAGAAATGACAGGGCTAAAAGAAGGTGAATCCATTATGATATCTTCCTGGCCTGTTTATAATCCTGACTGGGAATTTATTAGGGATACAGAGAGTATAGAACTGATAAAAGAAGCAGTAAAAGGTATCCGTAATGTAAGGTCCCAAATGAATGTTCCCCCAAGCAGGAAGGCTAAGGTTGTTGTTGTTTCTGATAATGAACGTATCAGAGAGATTTTTACTGAGAGTAAAGTATTCTTTGCCACCTTAGGCTCTGCCAGTGAGGTTATAGTTGATAAAGATAAGACAGGAGTAAGTGATGATGCAGTATCAACAGTTATCCAAGGGGCTGTAATATATATTCCATTTGAGGATTTAGTAGATATTGATAAGGAGATTGAACGTCTAAATAAAGAAAAGGACCGTCTAGAGAAGGAATTAAAGCGGGTAAACGGAATGCTTGCAAATCCCAACTTTATATCTAAAGCTCCGGAAAGTAAGATTGCAGAAGAAAGGGCTAAACTAGACAAATATACAGATATGATGAATCAGGTTTTAGATAGACTAAAGAGCCTGAATAGATAAGTTAGAATAAGGCCACACTATTATTAGGGTTACCGGTAACTTACCAAGTTAGTAGTATGTTAGTATTACCAACTGGTAGTAAGTTATCGGTAACCTTTATTTAATGATAGTTATATTTTATAAAATATAATTATACAAAATTTAATTGACATAAATTAGATTTTATGGTAATATACAACTGAGTAACTTTTAATCCTTCTCTAAAAGGAGGTTGATACTATGAAACTTAATAATAAAGTTGCTATAATAACCGGTGCAGCTTCAGGAATGGGTAAAGAAATAGCCATTCTGTATGCTAAAGAAGGTGCCAAAGTTGTATTGTCTGATATTAATCAGGAGGCACTAAGTGACCTTGTAGATAAAATAATCTCTGATGGAGGAACAGCCTTAGGGGTATATGCCAATGTGGCTAAAGAGGAAGATATAAATCATCTTGTGGATATAACATTAGATAAATTCAAAACCGTGGATATCTTGGTTAATAATGCCGGAATTATGGATAATTTTGTTCCGGCTGCAGAACTTACTGATGAATTGTGGGATAGAGTTTTTAGTATTAATCTTACAGGACCTATGAGATTAATTCGCAAAACCCTTCCTATATTCTTAGAAAAAGGAAAAGGCATTATTATAAATAATGCATCAATCGGAGGCTTACATGGATCTAGGGCAGGGGTGGCCTACACTGCTTCAAAGCATGCCCTAATTGGACTAACAAAGAATATAGGCTTCCAATATGCCAACTTAGGAATACGCTGCAATGCCATAGCTCCGGGAGGGGTTAATACTAATATTAAAACCACCATGAATAATCCGGATAAATTCGGAATGGAACGAGCAATGGCAGGTGCAGCAGCAAATCCCAGATTTGCCGAATCGGAAGAAATAGCGGCAGTGGCACTGTTTTTAGCTTCTGATGATTCAAGTTTTGTAAACGGTACCGTAATAACTGCAGACGGAGGATGGACAGCATATTAATTTCATTAAATGTAACTTGAAATTAAATTCCTTATCCATTATTATAAATGTATCTAGATATTAAGTTGTAACTGCAAAGGATTTTATTCTAGATATTAAGTTGTAACTGCAAAGGATTTTATTCTAGATATTAAGTTGTAACTGCAAAAGATTTTATTAAAGAGACGGAGAGGAATTAAATTATGTTACAGGATGAATATATTAATTTTACAATTAGTAAACAGAAGCATATAGCCCTAATAGCTCATGATAGCAAAAAACAAGAAATAATTGAATGGGTAGAAGAAAATAAGGAAATATTAAAAAATCATTTCCTTAGTGGAACAGGAACAACAGCCAGATTAATTTCAGAAAAAACCGAACTTCCTGTAAGGGCATATAACAGCGGTCCTTTAGGTGGCGATCAGCAGATTGGCTCAAGGATAGTGGAAGGGAATATTGATTTTGTGATATTTTTCTGGGATCCCTTAGAATCTCAGCCCCATGATCCGGACGTAAAGGCCTTACTTCGGATAGCTGCTGTCTATGATATACCTATAGCCAATAATCGTGCTACGGCAGATTTCTTAATTACTTCAAAATATATGAGCGAAGAGTACGAAAGAAAGGTTATCAATTATAATAAAGTAATTAGTAGTAGATTGGATGAAATGACTAAGCATTAATATAGTTGTTTAAATATAAAAGAAGCTGTTTATTCAGATACCGCCACAAAGGTAGTTCCTGTAAAAAGGCAGCTTCTTTTTTGTGTTTTTATTAAAATACAAATATTAAGATTACAATTTGCTTGTTAGGCTATCAATAAAGTACCTGGCAGCATCAGATAAGGGGATATCTAAGTTATAAGCAGCAACCAGCTTACGGGAAGGGATTACTTGCTCGGTCTTTATAATGGCCAGTTCCTCCATATCCTTAAGGCAATAATCAGGCACAAAGGCAATCCCAAGTCCTATTCTTGCAAGATCAATTAATAAATCATTACTGGCAAGTTCTATGGCAGGTACTAAATCCAGTGAATTTTCTAAGAATAAATTATGCAAAAACATACTGGTAGTGGCCCTTTTTTCAAGCATTAATATAGGATATTTTTGAAGCTCCTGAAATGATATGGGATGATCATATAGAGGAAAGTCATCTTTTTTAGCTATAAAAACATCATGAAATTCTTTAACAGGTATAATATCCATCATGTCGTTTAATGCCTGATTAGGGGAATTAGTAACGATAATATCTACTTCATTACGTTCTAACATTTTGGCACATTGAAGGGAGGTACCGTTAGATACCTTGATATGAATATGAGGATATTTTAAGTGGAAATTATTTAGGTAGGGTACAAGATAATATCTGCAGATTGTATCACTGGCACCTATTCTTAATTGAACACCACTTTTGGGGTCAGCACAGAGCTGATTTTCACCCCGGGTTATAAGATTAATGGCAGGTTCTACATGTTTTAAAAGTAATTCACCTTCTTTGGTAAGAGCTACTTTTTTAGTACTTCGGATAAATAGCTGCTGATTCAGCCGTTTTTCTAAAGTTTTAATAGATTGACTGACAGCTGACTGAGATATAAATAAAGCTTCAGCAGCGTCTGAGAAGCTTAATGTTTTTGCCACATGATAAAAAACCTTATATAATTCATAATTTATATCCAAGACTGTTCCTCCTTTTTCAGAACATATATTAGTTTGACTAATAAAAGTATTTACATATATTAATTTTAATTATAAGATAAGCTATGATATAATGCAAGAAAATGATTAAGGTAATACTAGATGCATTAATATTGCATATGTAAAGCCTTATTGCAATTTATGGACTAAAGATATAAAAAGAAGTATACTTAAAGCAAAAGGCATACTAATAAAATTTGGGATTTCAAAAAGTATAAGAGATATATAATTAATCTATAAGTATGGCTAAAGTCTGTAACTATTATTTTAAATTAGAATAGGAGTGTTGCCCAATGAGCATGGTTAGAAGGATTTATGTAGAAAAAAAGGAACCATATAATGTCCGTGGAAAATTGTTAGCTAAGGAGCTTACCAATTATTTAGGTATAAATGGTGTAGAATCTGTTAGGGTACTTAATAGATATTTGATTGAAAATGTTAGTGAGGATAATTACAAGCTAGCAATAAATACAGTATTTATGGATCCTTCTGTAGATATTATTCATGAAGAAACTATTGATATTAAATCAGGGGAAAGAGTTTTTTCTGTAGAATACCTACCGGGTCAATATGATCAGAGGGCTGATTCTGCTGAGCAATGCATAAAGCTTTTAGATGAAAATAGTGAGCCCATTGTTCGTTCAGCTACCACCTATATTATTTCAGGTAATATTTCCGAGGAAGATTTTAATAAAATTAAATCTTATTGCATTAACTCTGTGGATTCAAGGGAAACTGAGGAAATAACCCCTAAATCCTTGATAACTAGGCAGGAAGAGCCAAAGGAAGTTGATATTCTTACAGGCTTTAAGGATATGGACAAAGAGGAACTAGAGAACTTGTATAATTCACTTAATCTTGCTATGACCATTGCGGATTTTATCCATATTCAAAATTATTTTAAAAATGAAGAAAACAGAGATCCTTCAATTACAGAAATCCGTGTGCTTGACACCTATTGGTCTGATCACTGCAGACATACCACATTCTTAACTGAGCTAAAAAGTATTGATTTTGAAGACGGATATTATACTGAACCCATTAAGGCAGCATATTATAACTATACTTCTGATAGAGAAAAGCTATATAAGGGCAGGGATGATAAATATATTTCCCTTATGGACATAGCAACATTGGCAATGAAAAAACTTAGGGCAGAGGGCAAGCTAGATGATATGGAAGTTTCTGATGAAATAAATGCCTGCACTATAATTGTACCGGTTGAAGTTGATGGGAAGACAGAAGAGTGGCTACTTTTCTTTAAAAATGAAACCCATAACCATCCTACAGAGATAGAGCCTTTTGGCGGTGCTGCCACATGCCTTGGAGGTGCAATCAGGGATCCCCTTTCAGGAAGAGGATATGCATATCAGGCAATGAGACTTAGCGCAGCTGCCGATCCCACACAGTCATTTAATGATACTTTAGAGGGAAAACTTCCTCAGAGAAAAATCTGTAGACAGGCGGCGGAAGGTTATAGTTCCTACGGTAATCAGATTGGTTTACCGTCAGGTCTTGTAGAGGAAATATATCATCCGGGATATGTGGCTAAGAGAATGGAAGCTGGTGCTATTATGGCTGCGGCACCCAGAAAACATGTAAAACGGGAAAAATGTGAACCCGGTGATCTTGTTATCCTTTTAGGAGGAAGAACCGGCCGTGACGGCCTTGGTGGGGCAACAGGATCTTCTAAAAGTCATACTACAGAGTCTGCCCAGACCTCCGGTGCAGAGGTTCAAAAAGGTAATCCTGCCATCGAGCGTAATATCCTAAGACTCTTTCGTAGACCTGAGGCCAGTATTCTTATAAAAAAATGTAACGACTTCGGTGCCGGTGGTGTATCTGTGGCCATAGGTGAACTGGCTGACGGACTTAGAATTAACTTAGATAAGCTTCCGACAAAATACGAAGGCCTAGACGGAACTGAACTGGCCATATCCGAATCCCAAGAGAGGATGGCTATTGTAGTAGATGCTAAAGATGCGGACACTATGCTGGCTTATGCTAAGGAAGAAAACCTTGAAGCAGTAGTTGTGGCCCAAGTGACAGATACTAATAGATTGGTAATAGAATGGAGGGGCAAGGAAATTGTAAACCTATCAAGAGCCTTTCTTAATACAAACGGTGCTCATCAGGAAGCTACTGCCTATGTTACTATACCTTCAGAAAAGGATAATTATCTAAAGAAGGGAGCCTTAAACTTAGAGGATAAGGCTAGTATCAAAGATAAATGGTTAAAGGTCTTGTCCGATTTAAACGTTTCTTCTAAAAAAGGACTGACTCAGATGTTCGATAGTTCTATCGGGGCTGCAACTGTTACCATGCCTTTCGGTGGTCAATATCAGTATTCACCTATTCAAACCATGGTAGCAAAGCTTCCGGTATTAGAGGGTAAGTGTGACAATGTATCCATGATGAGTTATGGCTTTGATCCTTATCTTTCAAGCTGGTCACCTTTCCATGGTGCTGTATATGCGGTAATATCTTCTGTGGCAAAAATTGTAGCTTCGGGAGGAGATTACTCAAAGATACGCTTTAGCTTCCAAGAATTTTTCCGTAGGCTTGAAAAGGATCCAAAACGTTGGGGTGAACCCTTGGCAGCCCTACTTGGTGCATATGAAGCACAGATGAAGCTTGAGCTTCCTTCTATCGGAGGTAAAGACAGTATGTCCGGTACTTTTAACGACATTGATGTACCTCCTACCTTGGTATCATTTGCTGTTAATATGGCAACAAGCAAGGATGTCATAACAACTGAGTTAAAAAGCCCAGGTAATGTACTTGTAAGATTCAAGCTTTCTAGGGATTCATTTGACTTGCCGGTATATGAAAAGTTAAAAGCCCTATATAGCAATTTATATAAATTAATGAAGGATAAGAAAGCTGTGTCTGCCTATGCCATCGGTTTTGGGGGTATTATAGAGGCAGTTAGTAAGATGGCTTTCGGTAATAAACTGGGAGTAAGTATTAAGGAAAACCTTGATGAAAGTGAACTTTTCCTACCTGATTACGGCAGTATTCTTATAGAAATGAAAAAAGATGATACACAGAAACTATCAGAGTATGGTTTTACAGCTGATGATTATGATGTAATAGGAGAAATTACACAAGAGGAAAACTTTAGATATGGCAGTGAAGTAATTACAATTGATGAAGCCCTACAAGCTTGGACAAATACCTTGGAAGAAATTTATCCCACTAAATCTGATTCTGTTAAAGAAGAAGTTTACACAAAGTTATATGACGCAAAAAAAGTATATGTAGCCAAGAATAAAGTGGCTAAACCAAAGGTATTTATACCGGTACTTCCGGGTAGCAATTGCGATTATGATACTTTTATGGCATTTAAAGCAGCCGGTGCAGAGGTAGAAAAAGTAGTATTTTCTAATATGTTCCCCGGTAGTATAAAGGAATCCATAGAGGCCTTTGAAAAAGCCATTAAAGAAGCACAGATTATAGTATTTTCCGGCGGTAATTTCACTGCAGAAATTCCTGACGGTTCCGGAAAATATACAGCCTTGGTATTTAGAAACGAAAAGATTAAGGAAGCAATGGATGATTTCTTAAATAATAGAGACGGACTTGCCCTTGGTATATCTAACGGTTTCCATGCCTTAATTAGATTAGGACTGCTTCCTTACGGAGAAATCAGACCGGTTAAGGAAGATACTCCTGCCCTGATTGCAGGAAATCTGGGAAAACATATAGCCAAATATGTTAATACTAAGGTTATCTCCAATGCATCTCCTTGGTTAATGAAGACCCAACTGAATAGTATATATACCCTACCGACATCCCACGGAGAGGGACGCTTTGTAGCCGGTGAGGAATTAATCAAAGAGCTATTTGAGAAGGGTCAAGTGGCAAGCCAGTACGTTGATCTAAATGGTAATCCTACTATGGATGAGGAATATAATCCACATGGTTCCTACTACGCCATTGAAAGTATTATAAGTCCTGACGGAAGAGTTATGGGTAAGATGACTCATCCTGAAAGAACAGGAGATTCTGTAGCCATTAATATTTATGGTAATCAGAATATGGGAATTATCGAATCCGGTGTATCTTATTTCAAATAAAATATAAGATATACAAAATGCAATATATATAAAATGTGATACATGCCTGAATCTATCATTTTATAATAGAAAAAGCTGTTCCAAAAAGTCTATAGACTATTTTGGAACAGTTTTTTATTATTTTCAAGGACCTGTTTTTAATTTATCTGACTTTCTTCTGTTAAATCATATTTTTCTACAATCTCTCCCTTTTTATTTAATAGTTGACAGGATGTAAGTTTAGTTTCTGCCGGAAAGAAATACAAAATAACATCTTCATCTTTAATATGATCCTTAGACTCTTTTCCCTCAGAATGAAAGATTTCTAAAGTATGAAAATCTGATGGAACCTTTTTATCAGTCTCGGTATCGAGGCGGGTTTTTTTAGTTATCCCAAAGAAAATATTTTCATTATGAAGCACCCCTGTATTAGGATAAAAGCCTGAGCTTATGGGTAACTCACCATCGATATATTCTAGAATTTCTACAGTATCATTACTTATCTCATATGAAACAAGATGTATACCATTGCAGCCTTCACTGCCAAGGGTTAAGATAAGACTATATTGTCTGCCACTATGTTCTTCAGTATGGAGTACGGTCATATTTTCACGCATCAGGTACCACCAACCATACACTTGGTGATATTTATCTAGTAGCATGGTTTCTTCCGGCTTTTCCTTACGTTTATACCCATAGCTTTCTAACATTCCTTCCTGCTCTAGATAGCTTGAGATATTAGTGTTTTTATCTAGTTGATGTTCTTTTACATATTCAACCTGCCATGGCTCCATCTTGTCAAAAACTAAGTCCAGTTGAAATTGCTTATCTGAGGAAGTAATATCATTTGGCGGTATGGGGGTTGAACAGGCATTCATAATAAATGATATAGAAATAATCAACAGAAAAATAGAAATGGTTTTATTTACCATTCTCATAATATTACACCTCCTTAAGACTAAGGATACCAAAACTCTATGTCTAGTCTATGAAAATATCCTTAATTTGTCAAGATTTATGGTAAAATTAGACTTTAAAAAGAATTGATAAAAATATTGTAGATTTTACTTGGATAATATCTTAAGGAGTATCTACTTGACAATCTAAGGGGTCTTTATCATCTCTAAATCCTTTAAAAACAGGTTGTCGAAGCATACCTTTTTCATTGGGCATAAATTCAACTACGCAAACCAGCTTAGGTTTTAGCCATACAGCATTTTCATTACCCGGAGGGGTATGGGCAAAAGGAGAAGAAGGCAAAGTTTCGCATATTGATAAATCCTTATATCTTACACCTAGGGTCACATGACCTTTATATATTAATTCCCTTCCTTTGTATTGTCCTAGGATAATGCTGGTGATTCCCTTCTCCTTTATAATATAACCACAGATTACAAAATCTTCATCTGCTAAAAATTTAAACTTAATCCAGTCTTTGGTTCTTTTGTAAAAATAATTCCTTTTATAAGGGGTTAATAGGACAATTATATGCATAAAAATGGGTTTTTTCAAAAAAATTTACAAATCATATAATGTATTGTAATATATAATAAACTGGACAATATTGGTTATTAATAAGGGAGATGAGAAAATGGTTAAAATTTTAATTGGACTTGCAGTCCTTCAAATTATTATGGGTTTATGTGCTACGATTTTTGCCAGCTTACCGGTTTTTTGGATGGGTTTAATTAGCAGTATAATATCAGCCATATTAATTGTTGCCCTGGCAATTATTTTAAGTAATCAGGAAGATATATTATATAAGCTTGAACAGCAAGAAGAGAGATTAAGAAAATTATCTAATAATGAAAAGAAAGTATGTACAAAGTGCAATTATTCCTATGATATTGATTACAAATCATGTCCCAACTGTGGTAAAATACAAGAGAACTAATTGACAAAAAATTTTCATAATACATAAATTTTAGGAAGGATACTAGCAGGATGAACACTTTAGATTACATAGTTAAAACAACAGAAAGATTGGTTAATATACCAAGCCCTTCTGGCTTTACTAAAAAAGTGATGGATTTTGTGAAAGAGGAAGCTAGAGCTTTTGGTTATGCTTGTAGTATGAGCAGCAAGGGTGGCTTAATTATAAGGGTAGATGGTAGGCAGGAGGAAACCATAGGATTATCTGCCCATGTAGATACCTTAGGAGCCATGGTAAGATCCATAAACAGTGATGGAACCTTACAGTTTACTATGGTGGGAGGATATACCATGCATAGTGTGGAGGGCAGCTATTGCAAAATTCATACCAGGGACGGTTTGGTCTATACGGGAACTATATTAATTAAAAGCTCATCAGTCCATTCA
The DNA here is from genome assembly GCF_900070325.1 of Herbinix luporum. GTDB lineage: Bacteria > Bacillota > Clostridia > Lachnospirales > Lachnospiraceae > Mobilitalea > Mobilitalea luporum. Next base: position 2,061,676 of record NZ_LN879430.1, on the reverse strand, counting down.
TATGATGATGCCAGAACCATGGAACGGACTGAAAAAAATATGATAGTACGGATTGATGAAATTGTACACAGCAAAGAAGAGGTTCTTGCCCTTGGAATTAACAGTGGGGATTATATCAGTTTTGATGCAGATTTTGAGTATACAAAAAAAGGATTTATTAAATCCAGACATCTGGACGATAAGGCCTCAGTAGCAGTACTTTTGGGAATGTTAAAGGAGATGTCTGAAAGCAAAAAGATTCCCAAAAAGACTGTAAAAATCTTAATCAGCAATTATGAGGAAGTGGGATTTGGAGCCAGCTGGATACCGGAGGATATTAGTGAACTTATTGCTGTAGATATGGGAGCTATAGGGGATGATTTGAACGGTTCAGAATATAAGGTATCTATATGTGCAAAAGATTCCACCGGTCCATATGATTATGAACTGACCTCTCAACTGATATCCTTGGCCAAAGAAAACCAAATTGATTATGTTGTAGATATCTTTCCTAATTATGGATCCGATGTATCGGCAGCTTTACGAGGGGGCAATAATATCCGTGGAGCCTTAATAGGACAAGGGGTCCACTCATCCCATGGGATGGAAAGAACCCATGTAAAAGGCCTGGAAAATACCTTAAAGCTGCTTAAAGCTTATCTGGATTTAAGATAATTTTATAAAATTAATAAATAAGATAAACTTAATTTACTTGTAAATAATGGTGTCATTCTATGGTTTCGACCAATGGATGATACCATTATTTTTGTAAAAAATTATAAAGATATTGACAGTATTTCATGATGGTGGTATAGTGTATATAAACGGTATATACACTATACCCATTTTATTATCGAGGAAAGGAGTATAATCCAGGAAATAATATGATGATAATTGGGTTATAAGAGAAATAATGAATATTATAATCAGTAATTCCAGTGATAAACCTATTTATGAACAGATAAGAGCACAAATAAAACAAATGATTATTAGTGGTGAGCTTCAAGCAGGGGATCAGCTTCCCTCTATGCGGATGCTTGCAAAAGAACTAAGGATAAGTGTAATTACTACAAAGCGAGCCTATGAGGATTTAGAAAGGGATGGTTTTATCTATACGGTGGTAGGTAAAGGTAGCTTTGTAGCAGAAAAAAATATGGAATTTGTCCGGGAAGAACAACTAAGGATTGTTGAGGAACATTTAAGTAAAGCAGTAGAGGGAGCAAAAGCAGGAGGCATAAGCTTAGATGAATTACAGGAAATTATCAGAATGATTTATGAGGAGGAGTAGGATGAATGCAATAGAGTTAGAAAATGTTTCAAAAGCTTACGATAATTTTACATTAGATAAAATCAGCTTCAGTGTTCCTTCAGGAACTATAATGGGCTTTGTAGGAGAAAATGGTGCAGGAAAAACAACCACCATTAAGGCTATTTTGGACTTAATTCATATAGATGAGGGAAGTATCCGTATATGGGGTAATTCATCAAAAAATCTTTCAAAGGACATAAAAGCACAGATAGGAGTTGTGTTTGATGGAAGTAATCTTCATGAAAATCTTACCATAGAAAATATTAACAGGATAATGATAAGCATATATCATAATTGGGATCAAAAGAAATTTTACAACTATTTAACTAAGTTTAAGCTTCCTAAGAATAAAAAAATTAAAGATTTTTCCCGTGGAATGAAGATGAAGCTTTCCATAGCAATAGCTCTTTCTCATAATTCAAAGTTATTAATCCTTGATGAAGCCACCAGCGGTTTAGATCCTATGGTACGGGATGAAATATTGGATTTGTTCTTAGAATTTATACAAGAAGAGGATCATACCATATTCTTGTCTTCCCATATAATTAGTGATATTGAGAAAATAGCCGATTATGTCACCTTTATACATGAGGGAAGGATTGTTTTTAGTGAAAACAAAGATGAATTAATATATAGCCATGGTATTATCCGTTGCCCCAATGAATATGTTCCAATGATTGACAAAAGTTATATCGTAGGAATTCGTCAAAATAGCTTTGGAGCTGAAGTTATGATAAAAAATGCGGATATATTTAAAAGAAGATACAGAGAATTTAGTCTGGAAAAGACATCAATTGAAGAAATCATGTTATTTATCAGCAGGGGAAAGGGGGCGGATGTATGATTGGATTAATAAAAAAGGATCTTTTAAATATATATAAGAGTATTAAATTAATTGGAGTTTTAGTTATATTTTATGGTTTTATAGCCTTTATAGGTAATAATCCCCAAGATTTTAGCGCAATATTTATTTTTATTTTTGCAATGCTTATGCTAAGCACATATTCTTATGATGAATTAGCACAATGGGACAGATATGCATTAACCATGCCCTTGTCAAGAGATAATATAGTTCAAGCAAAGTATATCATGATGATATTGATAGCTCTTATGGGTTTTTTAGTTAGCAATATCTCCCTGTTAGTTTTAAATAGGATTACTAAGGCAGATTATATTTTTCAAGGTATAGAAATTTCTGCTGCGGGATCAGTAATTATAATCGTATTTTATTCTATTATAATACCCATAATAACAAAATTAGGAGTAACAAAAGCTAGAATATATTTTTTTGCTATATATATGGTACTCTTTATGTCAGGATCCTTTGTATTTAAACGGATTAAGGATAAAAATTATATCCCTCCAAAAGAGCTGCTTGATTTATTTGAGCTACTAATTAAGAATATCTATGTAATAATACCCTTACTAGTACTTCTTATATTGATAATATCTTATATGATTTCTATAAAAATTTATCGAAAGAAGGAGTTTTAGTTAGCACACCTTTTTGCATATTGCTCATAAAATATTATGTGAATATATATGCAGAAAGAGGTAAATTTATTGAACAAGGATCAAAATAATAGGGCTGATAGTAGTTGGGAGTCAATGAGATATCAGCAATTCGTCCCAAGGTTTCCTTCAGGAACTCCGGGGCAAAGACCCTCTGAGCCATCAGGCCCTCCGGGATTTGGATCACCGGGTCAGGGAAGACCTAGCGGTCAACCGTCATCGCCTCCTCCAGGTTTTACTCCACAGCTGCCCCGTGAAGAACAGCAATTATTATCTGAACCCTCGGGATTTCGTGGACCTTTTGGTGGAACAATTATAAATTTACGTAGACGCCCTAGGGATTTACGGGGATGTTTAAACCGTTTTACCTATATATGGCTTTTTAATGGTAACAACTTCTGGTTCTATCCGGTTGTTATTGGACGTAATATTGTAGAAGGTTTCCGATGGAGAAGAAATAGGTGGGAATACGAAAGAATTAATATTAATAGAATATTGTTTCATCTCTGTTATTAGTAGAGATAAGAAAAGTATCGGCATAGTTTGGTTGTATTACCGGCTATGTCGATTTTTTTGTAGATTGAACATGAACAAAGATTTAAACTTTGGTGTGGTCTTTTGTGATTCTTGGATTAGTTTGTTGATAAGATTTTTTGTTTGTATTATAATGCAAAATGATGTAAAATATTATAAGAATAAATATACATCCTTAAGTATCAACTCGAATACAGCAGAAATTACAAAGGAGTAAAGATATGTTAAGAGAAATGGAAGTCGATAACAATAATATAGGTACAGCTATTCAGTATTTTCGTGAAACTTATCATATCTCTCAAAATAGGTTGTGTAAAGGAATTTGCTCTGTGGCTACTCTATCAAGAATAGAAGCCGGAGAAAGGGATGTAGATTCTTTTATATTAGAAATGCTTTTGGAACGTTTAGGTAAGGTTGCAAATCAATTTGAGTTGATTCTTACGGATTTCGACTATGAGGCATATCAATATAGAACAGAGATAAATAACCGGATTAAAGATAAAGATATTGAGGCAGCATATGAATTAATCCAAAAATACAGCGATCTTACTAATGACAAAGGATCCCCCCATAGGCAGTTTATAATGGTAAGTCAGGCTTTACTTAATGAATTAGAAGGAGGAAAGCCAGAAACAACAATTGATTTACTGATGAAGGCTATATCTTGTACGGTACCTGACTTTAATATCAATGAAATAACAGATTATTTTCTTAGTAAATCAGAATTTAATATTATTATTGATATATTACAGAGAATGATATCTATAGGAATGAACGATAGTGCCCATAAGGTGCTTAATCAGGTTATAGGTTATCTTTATTGGCATAGTCAGATGGAGCAAAATAATAGACTTTATCCCAAGGTGGCAGTTATAGCAGCTAGATTTTATATGGAGCAAAAGCAACTAGATAAGGCCTTGGATATATGCAATTTAGGAATTCAGATGCATAAGGGATATTATAAGATGGAGAGCATTGGCGAACTTTTTTATATTAAAGCCCAGATTACTGAAATCAAGTTAAAATCTGAAGGTAAATGGAAGGAAAGCAAAAAGAAAGAATGTCTGAAAATGTACTTGCAGGCATATTATACTCTAAAATTTTGTGGAGATAGTGATGTAGGAAAAATCAAGAAGCATTTAGAGGAGGAGTATCAATGGGAAGATATAGATTAGGTGATATTATCCGTATGACTAGGAAATCCCTATCAATAACCCAAGAACAGTTATGTTCAGATATATGTTCTGTTGAAACCTTATCTCGTATAGAGACCGGAAGGCAAAATCCTAGCAAGGATGTATATGAACTTTTAATGGAGCGAATGGGCAGAATAAGAGAACGTGCTTATTCCATGCTTTCAGTATCTGATTTTCAAGTATTGGAAAAAACCAGAAAGTTTGAAGAATGTATATATGTATATGATTATCATAGAGCAGAATATATTCTAGAGGAGATTGAAAAGAAGTTGGGAGGAACTAACCTTGACAAACAGTTTCTATTACGAGCGAGAAGCTTAGTAAATTATAGGTTAGGCCGAATTTCAACTGAAGAATTTCTTGAAGAACTAATAAAAGCAATCAGAATTACTATTCCTAACTATGGTAAGATATCCCTGGCAAATTGGCCTCTTACTTATAATGAGACAGTATTGATTTTAAATATCTCTACAGCATATTCAGAAAACAATGATTATCAAAATAGTATTAGAATCCTGCAAGAAGTATATAGTGCATTAAAACAGAGTTATATAGATGAAGAACATAGGATACTAATGCAGATTAGTATTATACAAAATATGTCAAAGTGGTATGGATTATTGGGAAAGTATGAGAAAGCTATTGAAACAGCTTTAGAAGGAATAGAAATTTGTAAAAGGTTCAAAATAGGTAATGCACTCCCAATTCTATTGTATAATTATGTCTGGAACAAGGAGAAGTTAATAGAAAAGGGAGTGCTATCACCGGAGAACAAGAGAGAATGTATTAATTATCTAATACAAGCCTATTATATTGCTAGTGCAATGCAACAATCATATATGGAAGAGTTTATAAGAAGTCATATAACTATGTATTACGGTGTTGCATACACCTTGCAGTATATAATATAGGCAATTAAGAAGTATCCAATATTATGATTTGTACTATTTAAATTAAATTAGCAAACTAGAATAGTATCAACTGCTGGAGCGTCACTGCAAACTAGAATAGTGTCAACTGCCGGAGCGTCACTGCAAACTAGAATAGTGTCAACTGCTGGAGCGTCACTGCAAACTAGAATAGTGTCAACTGCTGGAGCGTCACTGCAAACTAGAATAGTGTCAACTGCTGGAGCGTCACTGCAAACTAGAATAGTATCAACTGCTGGAGCGTCACTACATATATTAACTTCTTCACCTACATTACCACTAGTTTGAACTGCAGGAAGTAAAAAACTAAATATCATAAGAAGACTTGTAGCTACCATTAATTTTTTAAATTTTCTCATAAGAATAACCTCCTTCAATCAATTAACGGGTTTTATGGGGACTGCTTATATTAATTAGCCGGCTACTTAGGTTGTAGAAAACAACCATCATATAAGCAAATATATTATAATATGAATCTTTATATAATACCATGACGTATTTGGAAAAATATTGTTGCAATTTTTCCAAATACGCCATGGTATTATTGTTTTTAATGTTTTATCATATAGTTAACAGATACGACAAGACAACAGAAGAGGCAAGACGAAACATAAGTGAGAAATTATATGGCAAAAGTAAAAGACAAGTATAGACATATAAGAGAAAGCAAACCAAGGTTGTATCTTAATAGCTTTAAGGATCAGATTAAGAACAATGTCTGCCAAGCTAGATTGATAAATAAGATACATATAGGTATTGACAGAGATGAATTTACACTATTTTACCAACCGGAATACAATCTAGTTACCAAAGAGATAACCGGTGTAGAAGCCTTGGTAAGATGGGTTCCCTCTGGAAACGGTATAATTTATCCGGAAGCCTTTATACCTATTGCTGAAAAGTCTCAGATAATATACCAATTAGAGCGCATGATTATTCACAAAGCATTACAACAGAAGCTTCAATGGGAACGTGAAGGTTTAGGCCATATAGAACTCTCGATTAACCTATCAAGTAAGTCTTTAGAAAGTGAAAAAGATTTTACTAATATAGAAAGGATTTTATCCTCTTATAAGGTTAATTATAAGACAATTATATTTGAAATTACTGAAACAATGGTTATTACAAATATTAACATAGTGATGGAGCGGCTAAACAGGCTTAGAAAACATGGAATTAGAATAGCACTAGATGACTTTGGAACTGGCTACTCCTCATTAATACATCTAATTAGACTGCCAATTGATATTATAAAGATAGATAGAAGTTTTATTAAATCAATTCCCGATTGTAATGGGGAAAAAACTATTACTAAAAGTATACTTGGGATGGCACATGGCTTAAATTATAAAGTTGTTGCCGAAGGAATTGAAACTAAAGAACAGCTAAAGTACTTACAGCAAAACGCCTGTGAAGGGGGTCAAGGTTTCCTACTATGTATTCCACTACCATCTTATAAAGTTACAGATGTAATCAAAGGAAAGAAACTTATGTAGTAGGAAAACAAAATTAACTTTTGACATTATCTTATGCATTGCCAATTATTGGCAACAGGTATATGGGGATAATGAAAGCTCATCTTCGGATGAGTCTTTCATTTTGTGCAAAAATATGATACATAAAATAAAAAATCCATTTAATTAGCAACTTATAAAATAAGGTCTAATTTAATGGATTATTTTTTTAATGGAGTCAAAGGGATTCGAACCCATGACCTTTCGCACGTCAAGCGAACGCTCGTCCCAGCTGAGCTATGACTCCACAAATCGCTCTAAGCTAATATAAAATATAAGAAAATGGAGCATAGGGGATTCGAACCCCTGACCCCCACACTGCCAGTGTGATGCGCTCCCAGCTGCGCTAATGCCCCAGTGATATTAAGTATATCAAATCTTTAAAAAAAGTCAATCATAATTATTCTTAAAATTCTGTACTTTTATCGACAAACTCCTTCTTTTTTTAATTTGTTGTAAACAACTATCAATATATGTTAAAAATATATAACTGTATAGATGTTGATAAAAGACAGAAGCATAAGTAGCCTCTGTAATAGTATAGATAATAAAATGATCTTGTCGAAATATCTTGCTTTCATCTTGGTAAGTATGATATATTAGTTATTACTTGAAAATAAAATATCCATATATTTCTGATAATATGGTTCAGAAGTTTCTACGAGAAACCGTAAATTTCTTGCTATGGGTAATCCAATAATAAATTATCTAAATTGCATGGTCATAATGAGCCGGCAATTTAGTTATTTTTTTAGTTGCATGGACCCACTATATCCATAGCAACTTTTTTTATTTCATATTATCTTAATTATGGACAGTACTAGGAGGACAGCATGGAAACTGCTAAGAAAGCAAAATTCATTAATTATCTTTATTCTCATTTTAAGTTGAAAGAAAACAATACCAACATTAAGACTGAAATTCTAGCCGGATTAACCACATATATTACCATGGCCTATGCTTTACTGGTTATACCTAATATATTGAAGTTTGCCGGTATAAATTCATCCGGTGTGGTAGGAGATGCAGCCGAACAACTAAGCATACTTAATGACCCTGTTATAGCTTCATTATTTACAGCTACCTGTATTGCATCTGCCATTGGCACATTAATTATGGCCCTATATGCTAATTTACCTTTCGCATTGGCACCGGCAATAGGCCTTGCTGCATTTTTCACATATAATGTATGTATGACCATGGGCTATACATGGCAACAAGGATTAGCAGCTATATTTATATCAGGTCTATTGTTTATTGCAATAACCCTAACCTCCATAAGGCAAAAAATTATTGAATGTTTACCTGAGAATATTAAAATTGCTATAACAGGCGGTATAGGATTGTTTGTGTGAATAAAATTATTTAGCTTGCCACCATCTGTAGAACCTACTTTTATGTCTATGGATTTTAAAGGTTTATTAAGTCATAATGGATCTGGTCTAATAGGAGGCTTAAGCAGTTTGCTTATGGTAATCTTGACATTTAGTTTAGTAAATATGTTTGATACCATAGGTACCTTGGTTGGTACAGCAAGAAAAGCTAATATGATAGAAAAAGATGGCAAGATAAAAAATATGGATAAAGCTCTCTTAGCAGATGCAATCTCTACTTCCCTTGGTGCTTCTTTAGGAGTAAGTACAGTATCTACATATATTGAATCTAATTCAGGAATAACAGAAGGGGGCAGAACAGGGCTTTCTAGTCTTGTAACAGGGGGTTTATTTATACTATCAATATTTTTAGTAGGTGTTGTGGGAATAGTCCCGGCAGAAGCAACAGCCCCTGTGCTGATTATAATGGGTGCCTTGATGATAGAAACTGTTAAAGAAATTGACTTTAGTGATTTTACAGAAGGCTTACCGGCATTCTTAACTATAGCCATAATGCCATTTACCTATAGTATTGCCAATGGAATTGCTTTTGGTATTATCTTTTATCCTATTATGAAGTTGGCAACAAAAAGACATAAAGAAGTTCATCCTATTATGTATATTCTTGCAATTTTATTTATATTAAGGTTTGCTTTATTACCATAAAATATATTTGTTAAAAAAAATTCCGTTAAGTACCATATTAAAATGGCAAAACGGAATTTTTTTATGTTTTTCTATGACTACTTAGGGGATAGTCCATAGTCCTAAGGACAGAAGAGAGATATATTAGGCCTTTTAATGTATGGCATATTTTATAAATTGACAAAAATCGGGGATTTTATTATCCTAACTACTGTAGCCTATAATCAAAACTATTTAATAGAAAGACGAGGCCTAGGGTGAGAAATGCAAATTTAATAATAAAATCACATGTAACAAAGGGTATTAATATATACTTGTTTAGCTCTTTTAGTTATAACAGTTTCAGCTGTCATAGTATATATACGAAAAAAACAATATAGATAAAATAAATAGAACAAAGCATTTTGAGAATGCCAAGAAGTTCACTTTATAGGGTGCTGTTGTAACTATCTTTCATTAGTTGCAACAGCACTTTTTAACTTATTAGTTATAAATATAGACTATAACCAACTATAAAAACATACTAATTTACAATAGCAAATACAGATGATATTCTATTTATAACAATTTAGTGGTTCTAAGCAAAGGGAGGATTAAGTTATGAGTAAGAGATCATACGGAGATAGGAAATTTAAATTTGAAACATTACAATTACATGTAGGACAGGAAAATCCCGATCCTGTGACTGATGCTAGGGCAGTACCTATTTATCAAACTACTTCATATGTATTTAGAGATTGTGATCATGCGGCTGCAAGATTTGCCCTTGCAGATGCGGGAAATATTTATGGCAGATTAACAAATCCTACTCAAGATGTATTTGAGAAAAGAATTGCAGCTTTAGAAGGGGGAATTGTGGCACTGGCAGTTGCCTCCGGTGCGGCAGCGGTAACATATACTATACAAAATCTAGCTCAGAATGGAGATCATATAGTAGCAGCAAAAAATATATACGGTGGAACTTACAATTTGCTGGCTCATACTCTTGTGGATTATGGTATAAGAACAACTTTTGTGGATCCTTTTAATTACGATGAGGTAAAGGCAGCAATTTCTGACAACACTAAAGCTATATTTATTGAAACCCTGGGAAATCCCAATTCAGATGTGGTTGATATAGAAAAGTTAGCAGCTATTGCCCATGAGCATAAGATACCCCTTGTGGTTGACAATACTTTTGCAACTCCCTATTTGGTAAGGCCTATTGAATATGGTGCAGATATTGTAGTACAATCAGCAACCAAGTTTATAGGGGGCCACGGTACAAGTATCGGCGGTGTAATTGTTGACAGTGGTAAATTTGATTGGGAAGCTAGTGGCAAGTTTGATTCACTTACTGCACCAAATCCCAGCTATCATGGTATTAGTTTTACAAAAGCAGTGGGACCGGCAGCATTTATTACAAAGATTAGAGCTATCCTTCTTCGTGATACAGGTTCAACCCTTTCACCCTTTCATGCCTTCTTATTCCTTCAGGGACTTGAAACCTTGTCACTTAGGGTAGAAAGACATGTTGAAAATGCATTGAAAGTTGTAGAATACTTAAAGGACCATGATCTGGTTGAAAATGTTAATCATCCTTCCGTATCAAAAGACCCCTTGCAGCAGGAACTTTACAAAAAGTATTTTCCTAATGGCGGTGGTTCAATTTTCAGCTTTGAGATTAAGGGAGATGATAAAAAGGCAAGAGACTTTATTGATAATCTTCAGTTGTTCTCATTGCTTGCCAATGTGGCAGATGTTAAATCCCTTGTTATTCATCCGGCATCAACAACCCATTCACAATTAACTAAAGAAGAGCTTTTAGATCAAGGTATTAAGCCTAATACAATCAGGCTTTCTATCGGAACAGAAAATATAGATGATATAATTGAAGATTTAGATGAGGCTTTTAAGGCAGTATTATAGTAAATTTAATTAAATAAACCATACCTATATTATAAATATATCAATGTAGAGAGAGAGAACTTGTATTTTCTCTCTTTTTACATTGATTAAATATTATATAATAAAGTATAAATGAAGACTCGCTAGTATAATAATGGATTAATAAAAATTTTTAAGGAGGGATGGACATGACTTTACAGCAGATTAGATATGTAGTTGCTGTTGCCGATACAAATTCAATGAATGAGGCTGCAAAAAGGCTTTATATATCACAACCGACCCTATCTAGTGCAATTAAAGATTTAGAAACAGAGATAAACATTACTATATTTACCCGTACCAATAAAGGTGTAATTTTAACATCAGAAGGAGAAGAGTTCTTAGGTTATGCCAGACAAGTCCTAAATCAGATGGAATTACTTGAAGAAAAATATATAGAAGGAAAGAAAATTAAGAAAAAATTTGGAGTGTCTACACAGCATTACTCATTTGCTGTAAAAGCCTTTGTAGAAATGGTAAAAGAGTTTGATATGAATGAGTATGAGTTTGCTATTCGTGAAACAAAAACAGCTGATGTTATTATGGATGTCAAAAACGGAAAAAGTGAAATAGGTATTCTCTATATCAATGAATTTAATGAGAAGGTGATAAATAAATTATTGAAAGATAATCAATTGGAATTTCATGATTTGGTAACTTGTAAAGGTTATGTTTATTTGTGGAAAGGACATCCGCTGGCAGCTAAAGAAAAGATATCTATGGAGGAACTTTTAGATTATCCCTGCCTTTCATTTGAACAGGGAGATAATAATTCATTTTATTTTGCAGAGGAAATACTTAGTACCTATGACTATAGAAAAACTATAAAGGCTTGTGATAGGGCAACCATGCTAAATTTAATGGTGGGAATTAATGCATTTACATTATGTTCGGGAATTATTTGCGAAGAACTTAACGGAAGTGATTATTGTGCCATTCCTCTAGATATAGATGTAAATATGAATATAGGATATATAAGCAGGAGTTATGGAATTTTAAGCGATATAGGCAGAAGATATATAGAAGAACTGCAGGCTTATATAGCTAGGGCTACCGTTTAGAATTTTAACTTGAATCTTAATTTTCTTTTAAATCTTACCTTAGGTCTTCAATTTTTTGTGATTTATGATAAAATAATATATCAAGTTAGGTAGAATTTTAAAGCTAAATGTTGTAATTTAAGTGAAACTTAAGTGTGGTTAATATGTGTTAGCATGTTTTTGTAAAAGAGGAGATTTTATGCAAGATAAAAGAATGGAAGAACAATTAAAGCAGCAAGTTATGAGATATATGGAGGATGAAAAGAGGCCTCAAAGAAAAAATATAAAAACTAATAAGGGAAAAATGTCTAAAAAACAAATGCAAAAACTAAAAAGAACAAAAAGAATAAAGAAAGTAGGCTCAGTACTGCTTGTTATTTTAGTTTTACTGGTATTCTTGGTGGGAACTAAGCCGGGAAGAAGCCTCTTATATAAAATAGCAAGCAAATATGTATCTAGTCATGTTCAGTCTCCCGAGGATACAGAGGTTTCAAACAGGCAACCCTCTGATAATGTCATAAGGGAAGACCATGTGAAAAATTATCTTATATTTGGTATTGAGGAATTTGGCGGAGCAAGAAATACAGATGCCATTATGATTGGTTCCGTTAATACCAAGGACAATACAGTTAAACTTACATCCCTTCTAAGGGACAGTTATGTGGAGATACCGGGATATAAGCCCCATAAACTTAATTCTGCCTACTCTAAAGGGGGCATAAATCTGTTAATTGAAACTATAGAAAAGAACTATAAGATACATATTGATGGATATGCCTCAGTTAACTTTGAAGCCTTTGAAAAACTGGTAGATTCCTTGGGCGGTGTTACTATAGAATTGGGAGAAGAGGAAGCAGCCTACCTAAATAGAACTAATTATATATCAGATAAGGCCAACAGAAATGTACAAGCAGGAATTAATAAACTGAATGGAAACCAGGTTATGGGCTATGTAAGAGTTAGAAAGGTAAAGACTCTGGGAGGAGCTAATAATGACTATGGCCGTGTTGTACGTCAGCAAAGAGCCTTAAAAGCTATGTTTGACAGTGCAAAATCCCCCAAAAACCTGGTAAGGATTGTACCAATTAGTAAACAAGCCTTAAGCAATGTTACAACAGACTTAAGTCAAAAGCAAATTGAGATGGTTATGAAAGCCTTTTTTGAAAATAATTCGAAAGATTTGGAGACCTTAAGAATTCCGGTGGACGGAGCTTTTGATTCACCTAAAAAGTATAATGGTATAGGATACCCTATCATTCTAGATTGGGATACTAACCGTATTGAGATGTATAAATTTATTTTTGGATATACCGATGAGGAAGCTAGAATTGCTTTAGATAAAGTAAAATAAGATAATCTTTATTATTTAAAAAATGAAATAGTCCTAAGTTTTGCATTGAGTATTAAATTCTCAAATTGCAAATTTAGGGCTGTTTTTTTGTATTATACGACAAACTATTCCATTAAATTTTATAATTTGGTATAATAGCCCATATGTTTATAAAGGATTTAAAGGTAGTCCCTAACTGTTAATATTGATAATATCGACTTGACAGTAATATTTCTAAGAGTTAGACTAATATTGTTGACGAATCAGGATAGAGTAGCATTTAGTATTAATTTTAAAATTTTTTGCAATTAATTATATTTATAAGAAAGGAGCGAGATGATAGTAATGGACGCTGGCAGTAGTAATGGCATACCTGACCGAAGTATTTATATAACATGTGTAACTACGGATGCGTCCGTTTATCACTGACGCTTCGGTCTTTTTGTGCCTTACTCTTGCCAAGTATGGCGCTAAGTATTGTAATGCTTGCGTTATGCTTTGGAAGGAGGTAAATAATTATGGCAAAAATAACAGAATTTGAAAAGAACATTCTTGAATTGCTTGAAGCAAAAAAGTATAAGGAACTTAAAGAAATTATTTCAACTATAAATCCCTATGATTTGGCTACTCTTTTTGAGAATTTGTCAGAAAAAAATATTACACTTCTTTTTCGGTTGTTACCGAAGGATTTGGCAGCGGAAACATTTGTTGAGATGGATTCTGATCATCAGAAAACATTAATAGATAGTTTTTCTGATGTAGAGTTAAAAGAAGTTATTAATGAGCTTTATATTGATGACATGGTATATTTAATTGAAGAAATGCCTGCCAATGTTGTCAAACGTATTCTTAGAAATTCATCTGATGATGCCCGTAAGATGGTTAATCAGATATTAAATTATCCGCAAGATTCTGCCGGTAGTATTATGACTACTGAGTATGTTAATCTGCGTTCCGATATGACTATAGCAGATGCTATAAAAAGAATTAGGCAGATAGGTTTGGATAGTGAAACTTTTGATACCTGTTATGTTACCGATAACGTTAAGCATTTAATAGGATATATTACGCTACGGACTATTATCCTCTCTGATGACAAAAGTAAAATTGAAGATTTAATGGAGAGAAATGTTATTTCAGTTAACACTTTTGATGATCAAGAGGAAGTTGCCTATTTGTTTGGTAAATATGATTTGACTGTTATTCCGGTAGTAGATAATGATAATAGGCTGGTCGGAATAGTTACAGTTGACGATGCTTGGGATGTGTTAGAGAAGGAGACAACAGAGGATATGGAATTAATGGCTGCGATTACTCCTTCCGATACTCCATATCTAAAAAAGACCACATTTGAAATATGGAAGAGTCGTATGCCTTGGCTTCTTTTACTTATGATCTCAGCTACATTTACCGGTTTAATTATAACCCGTTTTGAAGACGCCCTAAAGACATACGTGATTCTAACAGCCTATATACCTATGCTTATGGACACAGGTGGTAATTCTGGAAGTCAATCATCGGTAACAATAATTAGAGGATTGTCATTAAATGAACTGGAATTTGGAGATATAATTAAAGTTCTCTGGAAAGAGTCTAAAGTTGCTTTGTTGAGCGGATTAACATTGGCGTTGGTAAACTTCGCTAAATTGTCCTTGTTTGATAAGGTTGGCTTAAGTGTAGCCTTGGTAGTAAATATAACATTATTTTTTACGGTAATTATTGCTAAAATGGTAGGCTCTACATTGCCGATTTTAGCGAAAAAAATTGGTTTTGATCCTGCTGTAATGGCAAGTCCTTTTATTACTACTATAGTAGATGCTATATCTTTGCTAGTATATTTTATGATTGCAAATATGATTCTTGGTTTGTAAAAAGGTAAGGTATATGTTTATTTTATCTTTACAATGAATTATGGGGGATAAATTATATGATTTTACAAGAGGACTTTATAATAAAAAATGGGGTAAAAATACCTAAGCTAGGCCTTGGAACATGGCAGATTCCTAATGGTGAGGAAGCTTATAATTCCGTAAAATGGGCCTTGGAGGCAGGCTATAGGCATATAGACACAGCCATGGCATATGGTAATGAAGAAAGTGTAGGAAAAGCTATAAAAGATTCAGGTATAGCCAGGGAAGAAATTTTTGTTACAACAAAACTTCCTGCTGAAAAGAAAGGCCATGACATAGCCCATGATTGTTTTAAAAAATCATTAGAGGCTTTAGGTTTAGATTATATAGATTTATATCTGATTCATGCTCCCTGGCCTTGGGATCAGATGGGCATAGACTGCACTGAAGGTAACATAGAAAGTTGGAAAGCATTTGAAGAAATCTATGATAGTGGTAAAGTAAAAGCTATAGGTATATCTAACTTTGAACCTAAGCATATAGAGCCCATACTTGATATGTGCAAATATGTTCCTATGGTAAATCAGATACGTTTTCATATAGGAGATCGGCAAGAAGAAGTAGTGGATTATTGTAATAAGAAGGATATATTAATTACAGCATATTCTCCCTTAGCTACCGGTCGTATATTGGCTAATAAGGAGATAGTAGATATGGCAGCAAAATATAAGGTAACAGAAGCACAACTTTGTATAAGATATTGCTTGCAAAAGGACATGGTAGTAATTCCAAAGTCAACTAAGAAGGAACGTATAATATCCAATACGAAAGTGGACTTTGTTATTGATGATGAAGATATGCGGGTTTTGGATATGATGTAATAAATGGATATATTAATATGATTTAGCGGAAAAAATAATTGATGGAAAATCTAGAATATAGTTTATGAAATAGAAGGACTTATGTTTAGTTGACGTAAGTCCTTTAATTTTGTCATTTTATTACGAAAAAATTTCCAAATACGACATGTTTTGTATTAGCCCATTTGTTATAATGTTTTGGATGCGATTGGTATATTAGGAGTATATTATAGGGGGAATTATGACTTTATTGCCTGATACCTGAGGCATTTTCAATCCCATTTCCAGTCCCACCTTTACCAGGGCCATTGGAAGGTTTACTCGTACTTTGTCCCCTTCAGCTGAATTTACATAGATTTTAAACATCATATCATCGATATTCTTACGCTGCTCTTTTGGTAATATACGGGTTTCTTTTTTTGCTTCACCGGAAAGAAGTACATCCACACTGACATCCAAGATTTCAGCGATTTTAGGAAGTAGCAGAATATCCGGGTAAGAAATATCATTCTCCCATTTTGAAACTGCTTGAGGGGTAACACCAAGCCTTTCAGCCATCTCTTCCTGGGTTATACCTTTTTCTTTTCTTGATTGTGAAATTCTATTTCCGATTGTGTTTGTCATTATTATCACTCTCCCTTCTTGATAGTAACATTGTAGCTTGAAACAAAAGGTAATAAAAGATATTATTAGTTGGATTTATGATTTTTTTACAACTAATAGTTTATTTTTCGCTCAACCATAGGTTGAATCCTTAATTTGGTCCCTTATTTATTTAAAAATGCTAAATTACTGCCACAAATAAAATATAAAATTATGACTCAAAAATTTATTAATGGACATGGGATGGGACCGGTCTATGTTAAAATTAGATTAAGATATGATAGAATATTAGGAAATCCAATTGAGATAACAAGGAGTTAAACATTTTAAAAAGATATAAGGGGTGAGTATTATGAAACTATTTCATATTTCAGACTTACATATAGGTAAGCAGCTGCATTACTATAATTTAAAAGACAACCAAATTTATATATTAAAGCAAATTGTGGACAGGGCTAAGGAGTATAGGCCTGATGTAATAATTATAGCCGGAGATATATACGATAAATCTGTTCCTTCTGCAGAAGCATACATAATCTTTGACCAATTTCTTAATGATTTATCGGATATAAAGCCAAGTATACCTGTACTTATTATAGCCGGCAATCATGATTCGGCAGATAGGCTAAATTACGCCAGCTCATTTTTAGAGAAGCATAATATTTATATATCAGTTCATCCTCCCAGGGAGGAAGATGAATATCTTAAGAAGCTTGTATTACAAGATGAATATGGGGATGTTAACTTCTACCTTCTACCCTTTACTAAGCCGGGCTATGTACGGCATCTATTTGATGAGGGACTTGTGACCAGTTACGATAGTGCCATAAAAGCCTTAATAGAAAGGGAGAATATTGACTATAAGAAGAGAAATGTTTTGATTTCCCATCAGTTTTATGTGGCCGGGGAAAAAAGCCCTAAGACTTGCGATTCTGAGCAAGTATATATATCTGTTGGAGGTATTGACAGTGTGGATATCCAAGCAGTGGAGAAGTTTGATTATGTAGCCTTAGGACATCTCCATGGAGCACAAAGTATTGGAAAGAAGCATATTAGGTATAGCGGTAGTCCTCTTAAATATTCTGTCAGTGAACAACATCATGTTAAATCTATCACTATGGTTACCATTAATGATAAGAATTCAGATATTATTATTGATAAAATACCCCTTAGCTCCAATCAAGATGTAAGAAGTGAGAAAGGCTTATTAGATGAAATTATAAGCAGGGCCACAGATGAGAACAGGCATGATTATATAAGTATAACACTTACAGATGAAGATGAAATCTATAAGCCTAAGGATCAGTTAGAAGAACATTATGATCATATTCTTGAGGTGAAGATAGAAAACAGCAGAACAAAAGCACAGCTTATGGAGGCAGATACAGAGGCCACAGTTTTGGATCCTTTTGAGGCTTTCAAGCAATTTTACCGGGACATGCAGGGAACTTCCATGAGCTCTGAAGAAGAAAAGATAATGATAGATGTGATAAATATTTTACAGGAGGTGCAGGGTAATGAAACCGATTTATATTAAAATGTCTGCCTTTGGCTCCTATGCAGGGGAGGAAATAATTGATTTTACTGATATAAATAGTGGTATTTTTCTTATAACCGGAGATACCGGTGCAGGAAAAACCACAATATTTGATGCCATTACCTATGCACTTTATGACCAGACCAGCGGGGGAAAGCGTGATGGCGCCATGATGCGTAGCCAATATGCAAATGATGATGTGCCGACCTATGTAGAATTCAAATTTTTGTATCGAGGCAAGACTTATATAATAAATAGAAGTCCAAGACAAAACCGTAGAAGTAAGAGAAGGAATAAAGAGGGAGAGTATACTATAACTACTGACCAGCCAAGGGTTAGCCTTATTATGCCGGATGGTCAGATATACAAGGGAAATATCAGAGAAACCAATCAAAAAATTATAGAGATTATAGGCCTTGATGTAAATCAATTTACCCAGATAGCCATGATTGCCCAAGGGGATTTTCTGAAGCTACTTCATGCCTCTTCTAAAGAAAGAAAAGAGATATTCGGCAAAATATTTAATACAAAAATATATTGGCTCATAGAAGAGGAACTAAAAAGAAGGGCAAGTGCCATATCTGCTACCCTTGAAGATAACAAAAAAGCTATAAACAGAGAACTGGAAAATGTACAATGTATTAAAGACAGTAGATTAACAGAAAAATGGCAGGATATGAAGCAGTTTATGGAAAGCGATTCTGATAAGCAGCTGGAACTAATAGAACTTATAATCTCAGAAGCAAAAGAAAGAGAAAATGAAATCAACAATTCTATCCAAAAAAATCAGGAAGAATTAGAAAAGATTAATTCGAAACTTATGCAGGCTAAGGATATCAATAATCTATTTGAGGCTTTGGAATTAGCCCATAAAAAGAAAGAAGAACTGGATTTACGAAAAGACCAGATGGACCTTGTTTGGCAGCAGATAGATAGGGGAAAAAAAGCATTGCAGGTGGAGCCAAAAGAAGCTTCTTACCTTAATAAGCAAAGGGAATTATCAGAATGCAGTAAAAGAATAGAAGATCTTAAGGCCTGGCTAGAGAAAAATGAAGCAAAATTGGCAATGTTAAAGAAGGAGAAGGAGGATAAGGAAAAGGAGTATAAGAAAAAGAGTCCTATACTAGCCTCAAAGATTAGTAATATTAATGAACTCCTGCCCAAATATGAGCAGCTTGATAAAATGACATCTGAAATAAAAAGTCTTAAAGAGATTAAAGCTATAACAGAAGAAAAGTATGACAAAGCTGATAAGAATGTTAATAAGACTAAGGAAAATAAGGAGAATTTGATTAAAGAACAGGAAGAACTAAAAAGCCTTGCAGACCGGTATACACATTTAGAACTTACTGTAAAGAATTTAGACGAAAAAATAAATTCTCTCAAATCTTTAATTAATCTAATAAAGCAAATGAAATCTCTACTGGCTAATTATAATCAGGGGGAGAAGGATTATAAGGCTGCTGATGAAGACTATGATTTAAAATGCAAACATTATGAAAATTTATATCATAATTTCATTGAGGGACAAGCGGGAATACTTGCCACAAGTTTAGAGGAAGGCTCTCCCTGCCCAGTATGTGGCTCCACATCTCATCCTAATAAGGCAGTAGCTACAGACCTATTAATAGATGAAAGTAAGTTAAGGGAAGCAAAAAAGCAGATGGATGAAGCTGCTAAACTTAGGCAGGCTAAAAATGAAGTATTACAAAAAGCCGAACAAGAATATAAAGTAAAACGAAATTTAGTTGAACATGAGGGAAAGAGGATTGTAGCTGCTTCATTTAATCCTGACCAAGTAAATATAGAGTCACTGCAAACTATGCTTGCTAAGGAAGAAGAAAAGTTGCAAGCTTTAACAACTGAAAAAAATCAGGCTAAAGCAGCAGGGGATAAGTATACAGCTTACCAAACTCAGCTAAAGGATTTAGAAGCTGCTTTGGAATCATATAATAAAGAAAAGGAAGAAGCAAATAAAGCCCTAGGGGAAGTGGCAGTCAGTCTTACTAAGACAGAAACTATTACTAATTCCCTTAAGGAAGCCTTGGTATATGAAAATAAAAGTCATGCACTAAATGAACTTGCTGCAGCAAAAGAGCAGATGGAAAAGTTGGATAAGGCTAAAGCTAAGATAGCAGATGAATATCAGGCCATGGTAGAAGTCGCTTCCAATAAGAAGGGGAATCTTAAAGCAGAAGAAAAAAGCTTTATAAGACTTACTGAAGAAGTCAGAAGCTTTAAGGAGGCATTTTACAATGAGCTGGAAAAGCAAGGATTTTCAAGTGTTGAAGATTATCACAAATCATTAATTAGTTCCCAAAAGATTGAAGAGTTAAGCCAAAGCTATCAATCATATAGAGACGAAATAATTGAAAATGATACCAATCTTAAGAATTATACTATGCAGACACAGGGTAAAAGCCGGATAGAAACCAAAGACTTGGAGAATAGGAAATCCCAACTGACTAAAGTAAAAACTGAATTAGAAGATGATGGCAAATATGTATATGGGATTATAAAAAGAAATCAAGAGATATACGATAAACTTACTAAGCTTATAGCCGATAGAAAGAAAACTAAAAATACCTATGGAACTATCAGTAGGCTGTCCGATACGGCCAACGGCAAGTTAAGCAAACGTCATATTAATTTTCAGACTTATATCCAAAGAAGGTATTTTAATATGATACTTGCTGAGGCAAATAAGCGATTATACACTATGTCCAATAATCAATTTATCTTAAAATGCCGGGATATGGAAGACTTATCGGGACAGGGAGAAGTGGGCCTTGATCTTGATGTATACAGTATGGTAAATGACCAGGTTCGTGATGTTAAGACCCTATCCGGTGGTGAATCATTTATGGCGGCTTTATCCATGGCTTTAGGAATGTCAGATATTATTCAGAATACGGCAGGAAGAATACATATTGATACCATGTTTATTGATGAAGGCTTTGGCTCCTTAAGTGAAAACACCCGTATGCAGGCTATAAAAATTTTAAATGATTTATCCGGAGGCAAGAGATTGGTAGGAATCATATCCCATGTAACTGAGTTAAAGGCACAGATAGAAACCAAGCTGCTTGTAACAAAAGGAGAAAAGGGCAGCAGGGCCAGATGGGAAATATCTTAATTGCTTAAATACAATGATAAAGTTGTCAATCTTATTTATTAATTGATAGCCACAAAGATTTAACTAGTTAACTTTATTAAGAAAATTTAAAAAAGTATGTAAGGAAAATTCCCTTATTAGTGAGTTTTCCTTACATACCTTTATTTTGCCCTAATCAAACAGATCTCCTATTTCTTCTATGCCTTTTTTTATTGCTTTTTCAAAATAATGTTTTTTACAAAGACCTTCCTCATAGATTTCTTCAGAACAGCCCTCTGCCTTACAGTCTTTCTTACCACAGGATGAAGGTATTAACATAAGGCTAAATAGGAGAAGATATAAAAGGATTTTCTTCTTCATGTAGAAACCTCCCGCTTTTTTACTTTACTTTCAGATAATTCTACATAAAGAACAAATAAATGTCAAATATTACAATATTATTAATAAATTATTCGAATAAACTGTCAAGTTTTCTTCTAATTTGTTGTTTTCTGTCCATGGTAGCTTCAATATCTATATAAAAGCTTCCATCATCTTTTTCTACAAGGCAATCTCCTTCTTTAGTTTCTGCAGGCAGCTTAGATCTTAAGATATTGACCAAGGTTAAATCTTCTTTTTCGCATACAGCATATTCCCCTTCAAACCTATCAACAATATATTTTTTCATATATAGCCCCCCATTCTATAATTATTTATATATATATAAGTTAGCCTGTATGTACATGTGAATTTTTTTACAGAATTCATACCCTTAGTTTGTCGGTGGTTTACATGTTTTACAGGGAGTTAATCCTTTGTTAAGGGCTTCTTCTAAAGTAACTGCTATATCACTCTTAAGATGCCTACAGCCTGACCGGTGATACTTGCTACCGGTTTTTGTAATATGGACAGTTATATTTTTTGAATTGTTCGAATCTTTTGCCGTAGAGCTTTCATTCTTAGTATTAGAGGACTTTGCTGTATTTTTATCTGTCTGGGTTTTTTGCTCAGATTTTGCCTCTGCTTGATTTTTGGCTTTTAAATCGTCACTGGTAATAACATACGGTTCCTTATTAACTGAAATTGTACGACCATTTGACTCAATAATAATTGTACCCTGTTTATCGGTTCTAAACAACTTTATATTTCTGTTTTTAATATTCTCTAAAACTTCAACATGGGGATGACCGTATTGGTTACCTTCACCGGCACTTATTATGGCTATGCTGGGGTTTACTGCATCTATAAAATTATCACTGTTACTGGTAGTAGAGCCATGGTGACCCAGTTTTAAGACATCTGCCTCAAGGTTAATACCGGTTTTCAACATCTCATTTTCTGATTTAATCTCAGCGTCACCGGTTAAAACAAAGGAATTATTACCGTTTTGCAGTTTAACTCCAACACTATAATCATTTAAATTATTATATTTGGAACTGCTAGGAGCAATTATAATAAAGCTAGCATTTCCTATATTATATTCATTTCCCACTACCGGTTTAGTTATCTTTAAGCCCTTATTAGCAATAGTATCTAGTAGGTTCTCAAAAGTCTTTGAAGTATGAACAACGTTTGGCATTATAATTCTACCTATTTTAAAGTTGTCAATTACTTGTGCAAGTCCGCCGATATGGTCACTATGGGGGTGAGTAGCAATCAAATAATCCAGTTTTTTAACACCGATTTTTTCTAAATAATTGACAACTACCTTCCCTTGGTCCCTTTCGCCCCCGTCAACAAGCATATACTTATTATTTGATTCTATTAATATAGAATCACCTTGACCTACGTCTATAATATGTAATTTTAGTATTGAACTTTCTGCTTCTGGATCTTCTGAAGTATCAGTTTCTTGGGACTTAGGATTAGTATCTTCTTGTTTGGAAGTATCCTCTGATTGTGATGTTTTATTATCTGGTGAAGCCAAATTATTCTTGTCATGAGATTTGCCGCTGTCAACTGAATCTTCTGGTGTAATCTCATTTTCCAGATGATTTTTTTTATCATCTGCTCCTTGAGTATGCTCAATATATGAACATCCGGTTGATAGAAATACGGCTGTAATTAGTATCCATAGTATAAATTTTTTCATAAATTCCTCCTTTAAATACCATTTTACAGTACATTATATTTGTATAGTAATTATTGTCAACGAACAAAAAATGGAAATGATTTTAGTGTTAAAAAAGACCATTATAAGTTGCGTGACTTTGATATAGTAACATTTTCATAAGATACTGTCTAATGGGAGAAAAAGGGGGAATACTGCTATTTTACTTCAGGAAGGAAAATTCCAATTTTAGTTTTTGGCAGTAAAAAAAGATAGAATTAAAATATTCTGCTACCAAAAAAGTTTAAGGCTCTAGGTCTAGGTTTACTAGACTTAGAGCCATTATAAATTATCCATCATAATTTGTTATTTCTACAGTAGCCCCTTGGCTTTCTAGCTGTTCTTTGATAAGTGCTGCCTCTTCTTTTGTTATATTTTCTATGATAAGAGAAGGAGCTTCATCAACAAGCTTTTTTGCCTCTTTAATTTCTAAACCGGTAATCTCACGGATATCCTTAATAAGATTTACTTTCCGATCACCTACTTCTACAAGAGTAATATTTACATTTCCCTTACCTATAAAAGAGAATGGACCTTCTTCATCACTATCTTCTTCATTAACATTCTCTAAGTTCCATTCTAGGACAGTATCAATATCAATGTCTACATCTACGGCAGTTACCTTACCCATTGCTATTTCTTCACCATCCACCTGTACCATAAAGGGTGTGCCCACCTTCATAGGTAGCTTTGCCACCATTTTCGCCTGTACAGGTACACAGCCATTTTCATCAATATCATCATAGTTATAATATAAAATAGCTGTTGAATCTGTAGTAAAGAAGTAGCAAAGTGCATCAAGTTTACCGTTTTTAAAGAAATCCTCTGAATCATTTGCTGTAAAAGTCAAATCCGCATAAAAAGTATTATGGGCGGAAATTGTTCCTTTAGCTGCCAGCACCTGTCCTCTTTCCACATCGGATTCTTCTATATTGTTAAGAAGAATAGATACCGTATCACCTGCTTTTGCGGTATCTTTACGTTTATCTGAAATTCTTATACTGCCAACTTTGGCACTTTTTGCTTCATCTCTTAGGCCGACTATATCAACCACTGCATTGGTCGATATATATCCGGAGAGGATTTTTCCTGTAGCTACGGCACCTTTGCCTGAGATTGAATAAGTTTCTTCTATTTGCATTAAAAAATCTTTACTGATAAGATTATTTTTTTTATTACATCCGGTTAACATTAAGAGCATTATAAATGAAAACAGTATGTATATTTTCCTTTCTTTCATACTCCATCTCCTTTGCTTAAAAAAGTTAAGATTTTCGATAATATTATCCTTATTAAAACATAGTATTACATAAAATTCAATAATTTTTAAGGAATTTATATTGATTTTTTATATATTATGAATAGTAGATCTAATTTTATATAATATATAACAATGTTGCTTTGAAAAATATTCTAGTAAAAACATAATTATGTTATAGTATTATTGATGTCATAAATTGTACGAAATAATATTAATTTATCGAAAGGGCGCAAAAAAAGATTGGTGGTAAATATGGATTACATAAAGGACTTATTTAAATTTGGAGACCTCTATAATCATGAGGAAACAGATCCGCTTTTTATAAGGGCTGTTAAGAAAAATATTAATTTTCATAGAATGCATTGTAAGGAATATTCGAAAATTCTTAATGCCAAGAATTATAATCCCAAGGATATACGAAAGATATCTGATTTGTATAAAATACCTCCTATACCCACATTATACCTAAAGAAGCATACCATGAAATCAATAGCTGATAAAAAGATGTTAATCAAGGCCACTTCTTCCGGAACCAAGGGAAAGAAAAGTCATATAGGTTTTGATGGCAAAGCTTTGTATTATGGTTTTCATATGGTTATGGCAACTGCCGGCTACCACAAGCTTCTATCCCCAAAGCCAACTAATTATATTATGCTAGGTTATGAGCCTAATAAGAGCAATCACACAGTTGTATCAAAAACAGCATTGGGGGCTACTTTTTTTGCCCCTGCCTTAAAGAGGGAGTATGCCCTAAAATATATAAAGGGAGAATACCGGCTTGATATAAAGGGTTTAAAAAAAGCTTTGATTTGATTTAATTAACTAAGTGATATAGAATATAGACATCTTTCTTTATCTAGACTATCACTTACAGAAACAGGAGGCTTGTATGTACAAATTAATAGCAGTAGATATGGACGGTACAATCCTAAACGAAAAAAAGGAAATATCAAAAAGATGCCGTGAAAATATAAGCAAATTAAAGGAAATGGGTAAAAAAATTGTACTGGCTACCGGAAGACCCTTACGGGGTATAATTCCTTATATTGAGATGTTAGATTTGCTTGATGATGATAATTATGTGGTTACTTATAACGGAGCTTTAGTTCAAAATACCAAGGGAGATAAAATTCTATATGATAAGCCCTTATCCCTGGATTCCTATAAAGAGTTATATGAAGTAAGTAAACAGCTGGGGGTAAATATCCATGCCCTTACTGAAAGCAGCGTACTTACCCCAAAGAATAATCCATATACCGGAATAGAATCAAGCATAAATAAAATTCCTGTTGTTGAAGGCCCGGTAGAGGATGTGGATACTTCTACTAAAATTGTTAAGGTAATGTTGATAGATGACCCTAAAAAATTAGACAGTATTATTCCCCTTATTCCCCAATGGGTTAAGGATAAATACTCAATACTAAGAAGTGCCCCTATTTTCTTAGAATTTTTAGATAAGAGTGTTAATAAAGGAGCAGGGGTATCTATTATTGCCAAGGAGCTAGGTATAAAAGCGGAAGAAGTCATATCTGTAGGGGATGCCGGAAATGATATTGCAATGATACAATATGCAGGCTTGGGTGTGGCTATGGCCAATGCAACGGAGGATGTAAAAGCAGTAGCTGATTATATTACCTTATCAAATGAAGAGGATGGAGTAGCCCATGTTATAGAAAAATTTATGCTTTAAAGGAGCCTTGTATACATTGTAGATTATAGGTAAGTATACATAGAAAATATACACATTAAATCTGATATGACTTAAGAATAACCGGAGGTATGGATGAAAAGGAATAGTTCGGTAAGATATGGATTTACCAGTGATAAACAGGGCAAGGGTATCAGTGGCAGCACCTTAAAAATTATTGCAATTATTACAATGTTTTTAGATCATTCAGCTGCCACAATAATAAATAAAATGTTACAGATAAAAGGGCTGGATAAAATAGACCCCAATGATTTTGAGAGGATGAAAGATTTTTTTGCCCAGAATTCTTCTTTGATATTCTCATATGGTGCATTTAGAATAATAGGTAGACTTGCTTTTCCTATATTTTGCTTTTTGCTAATAGAAGGATTTCAACATACCAGCAATCGGTGGAAGTATGCCCTTCGGCTTTTTATATTTGCATTAATATCTGAAATCCCATTTGATTTAGCTTTTTATAATACTTTCTTTGAGAAAAGCCATCAAAATGTATTCTTTACCCTATTAATTGGCCTGCTGGTATTGCAAGCATTCAGCTTGATAGATGAAAAGGGAAAGGAAAAGAATTGGCTGCCAATATTGGCTGTGGCAGGAGCAATAGCAGCCGGATGTACACTGACATATACATTTTCAGGCATAATCAAGTACGAATATAGTGTCTTAATAATTATAGCTGCCCTATTAAGTTTAATAATGGTAATACTCTACTTGATACTTAGTAAAAGAAATCAAAAGTGGAGTATATACTTTGCCGATATTCTGGTATTAGCAGTCGGCATGATCCTGGCTCAGATTCTTCAGACTGATTATGCAGGATTTGGGGTCCTTACCATAGTGATTATGTATTACTTTCGAAATTCCTATGTTAAATCAGTGTTGGCAGGAGCTATCACCTTATGTTTTATATCAATAATTGAGCTGGCAGCATTATTTAATATATTTTTTGTAAGAGCCTATAAGGGTGAACGTGGCCTTAATTTAAAATATGAATTTTATTTTTTCTATCCCCTTCATTTATTAGCATTATATCTGATTTGTTATTTTATTTAAAAAAGGTACCAGGTACTGTTAGCAAATTATGAACAGGTTGTTCGCAGTTTGCTAACAGTACCTGGTACTTTTAAAATATAAATCCGGCAAGGTAAACTGTAAGGATTGCTCCAATAGCAACCACAACTAAGCTTTTTTCCTTATATGCCAAGAAAAGTGCAACAATTGTGCCACATATAGCTGTGGCAATATTTCCCGTGGAATAAAAAATATCGGGAAAGGTTAAGGCTCCTAATACTGCAAAGGGCACGTAATGTAAAAAAGATTTTATATATTTAGATTTAATTTCTTTTCGAAATATTACGATAGGAAGAACCCTGGGTATATAGGTTACCATTGCCATAAGAATAACTGATATAAAGGCGTATTTTAAATTCATTGGTCAATTTCTCCTTAATCTTTATGTTCTGTACCGGGATTTTCTTCAATAGGAAAAAGAAAAGCTGAGATTCCGGCACCGATAATAGTTGCAATAATAACACGAAAACCGGATGATATGGCCTTAAATATTGGTATATATTTAAGAATACAGATAGCTATTACAGATATTGCAACTGTTATTATTACAGGTTTTGATTTTTTAGCTACAGGAAGAACAATAGCAATAAACATTCCGTATAATGCTATGCCCATGGCACTCCCTAAACTTTCCGGCAAGGCAGAACAGATGATAGCCCCAAGAGCCGTACCGCTTGTCCAACCAAGGACAGGTCCTATTATAAGACCGATAAAATAAGGAAATGTAAGGGAGGTTTCTTCCACTGAGGCAACAGTAAATATCTCATCTGTTATACCGTAACCGATTATAAACCGTTTAGGGAAAGTGATGCTGCTATCTAGCTTTTGGGTCAATGAAAGTGACATTAACATATAGCGGATGTTAATAATAAATGTTGTTAATATAATTTCTAAATAACCGGCTCCCCCTATAATCAGATTAGTTCCTGCAAACTGTCCTGCAGAGGTTAGATTAGATAAGGAAATAAAAACAGCCATCCAGACAGGGATTCCTCCTGAAACAGCCATAAGCCCAAAAGTAAATGAAACGGGGATATATCCAAGGGCGATAGGCAGCCCCCGTTTTATTCCATATTTAAAATCATCTTTTCTTCTTCTTTTCATTATTAGTCTCCATATTAAGTTGATTTATATTCTTATAGAGTTTTTAAAAAGCAATACCTATTATAGCATTTATTTTAATCAGTAACAAGATATCCCAAATAGGATAAAAATAAAAAAGCATCTACAAAATAGGAATCTGTAGATGCTTTTTTGTATTACTGATTCTTATTTAATACTACAAATAAAGTTTTGCAAACAAGGGTTGTAACTATGGCAGCAACCACAGCTTCAGGAATACCATTGCCTATAATAATTGATGTAATAACTTTGTAAACCGCATTTTCTGCAACCCCCCGTGCTATGGCATACTCTTTCTTAAATAAAAAATAAATAAGATGAGTTACCAAGAGAGTGTTAGTAGCAGAGCCTGCTACGGCGGCTACTGCCAAGGAAATAATGTTAAGCCTGATATCTTTTACTAATTTATTTAATAACCGGTATACATACCAGGGAATAACACCTACTAAAATTCTTGGAATAAAGCATATTAATAAGGCCCAAGGACTGCCGCTTGATGTACCGGGTACAGGAATTAAAGGAGAGAATACAAAGGATGATATAACAGGAGATATAGTGTTGGTGATTAAACTGCTTGCTCCAAAGACAAAGCCAAGCATGGCTCCCATTTTTGGTCCTAGTATAATAGAACCGACAGTAACCGGTATATGTATAATTGTGGCTTTAACAAAGCCCAAATGGATAAATCCTATAGGGGTAGCGGCCATAAGAATAATAATAGCGCTAAACATAGATAATATCACCAGCTGTTTTGTTTTAATAGAACTTGTATCGGTGGTATACATTTTTAATCCCTCCCTATGCAATTAGTAACATGATTTACAATAGATTTTGCAATATCCTGTTTTGTTGCAGGTCTATCTATAATACCCTTGGAACTAATAAGCAACCCTTTATGATTATCACCGTCAATATCAGCAAGATCGTTTGCCAGTACAAAATCACTGCCGGATAATTGCATTTGCTCCTTAGCTGCTGCTACTAAGGTTTCTTCATCTACATTAGATAATAATTTAAAGCCCACCAGTATGGTATTTGGCTGCATTTGCTTTACACAAGAAATAACTTTAGGTGCTCTATCCATAAATACAAGCAGTGATTCATAATCGGAGCTGATTTTTCCCTCGGCATTATACAAGGCACTACTAAATGCTTCTTTGATATATGAAAACATTTCTTTTTGGTTACTGATGTTTTTTATGTAAGGGATAATTTTAAGAAATTTCTTTATAAGATCATCTTCTGTCACTAGTCCTCGTATTGTATAATCACTGACAGCCATACTATGAACAAGGCTATCAAACTGAGTATGGGACAAAAGGTCTTTTAAAGTTTTTTGTAATGATACTACACCTTGAATTTCTATAATTTTTTCCATCTTTAAAGTTGGCCGTATAGAGTGCTCTCCGCAAATAAAGGTTACTTTCGCCCCCTGTTTGGCAAATTCATCAGCAATTAAACTTCCAAGTCGGCCGGTTGCCATATGGGTTACTTTACGGACATCATCAATGGGTTCATAGGTATCTCCGGCAGTTACAAGTATTTTCATTATATAACCTCACTTTTTTTAAACTTTATATGATAGTATAGAATAATAGTAAAAAACATAATGAGTTACGATGTTATCTAATGTTGATTATTATGATTAGACATTTTGAATTACTTATTATAATATCACAATAAATGGAATAATAAAACATAAAATTCCTTACAAAGAGACATTAGATTTTAGGTAAATTATATAAATAATTTAAACTATGTCCCTGCAGTGATAATAAAAATTAGACTACAATAATTTTGATTCTACTAGTAAAGAGACATCTTCTTTCTATAGATGTATCAAGACCATAGAAGAAGATGTCTCTTTAATTAAAACATTAAATAATTGGGGTGAGCCATATTATTTTGGAGCAACTCCGCTTACTACAAAATCGTTTACCAAAAGAAGAATATGGTTAGGTTCATTGTAGGAATAGTCATTTTCCTGATTAAAGTTAGCCCAGGAGCTATTGGCTATTCGAATTTCGCATTCTATTTTTTTACCGGGAGCAAGGGGCTTAGTAACTCCGTCAAAGGAAATTTCTAAATAGGTATCTGCCCCTTCCACAGCCTTATCCATAGTGAAAAATTGTCCCACTATTCCATCGGATACACTTTCATACCAAGGTGCGCTATTTAATTCAAGTCCGGAATGGTCACAGTAGAAGGCAAGATTAGCGCTTACATCCTTAGTAAAATAATAACGGATGGCTACATCTGCTAAATCAATATTTTTATTACCGGTGTTGGTTAGAGTGAACTTTCTACTGATTGTATTGGTACTTGCAGAACCTAAACCATCTACCTCCATTTTCAGGTCACTGCTTCCTATATCGGCAGAATATTTTACCCTTATTGAAACCGAATCGCAGCTGATAACTTCACCGGTAATTAAAGTGGCTTTAGCAGTAAATTCTACATCAAGAAAACCATCAGTATATAAGCTTCTGTCCGTGGGAGCAGTATAGATTGCATTACATATGCTATCATTTGCTTCACCTATTTTAACTCCATTAGCAAATACTTCTATATCTGTAATGGCATCAATAGCACCACTACCTTCAACTATTACATTTACCGATTTGCTACCGGTACCTAAGTCAAGTACAGTTCCCTCTGTCGGACTTGTAATTGAAATGAATGCTTCATCCTGACCTTCCTCAAATTTTACTATAAGGTTAACAACATTGCTGCTAGCGCTTATTCCATCTTCGGTTAATGCTTTAGCAGTCAAAGCAATTCTCTTAATTGCACTTCCTGATTGTTTTGGTAGATAAGTCATAGTATAGGGTGCAGTAGTATCTTCTCCAATTTTTTCATTGTCGGCGTAGAATTCCACCTTAGTAACCTTTGTTTCGGTGGACTCAACCTGAGCTTCTAAAGTAATTGGAGTTTGACTTGATGTATAATCATAAACTGTTCCGCTAGTAGGTTTTGTAAGTTTTATATCCACAGAGGCGGTTTTTTTAGGCTCATTACCATACACTAAAGCATCGTCCACATAAAGAGGAATATTGCCAGTCATGGATTTGGTCTTGGATAATCCTTCTCTACTAGGGTCATTGGTAGGATCCCAGTTGAACTTGTAAGAGGAGTCCTGAGCCGGTACTAAAGCTATTTGAAGTTCTCTGCTTCCATGGAAGCTAATACCGGACCAATCCAGTTCTATATAGTATATTCCTGCTTCCTCATCCCATACAAAAGGATCACTTATCTTAACGGCAGAACCGTCAACTACCAAGGTTTGATCATACATAACCTGAACGCTAACATCTTCTATGGATTGTCCTTTTTCTATCATCTCTGTAATATTAAAGAAATATCTTGCTTTAAGGGTAGAGATTTTTCTCGGAGGACAACTGGTATCATTGGTTACTTCTATGGTAAGTTGAGTTCTCTCGTTATTTTCTTGTTCGATTTTTCCATGTACAAAGAAAGGCATTTCATCTACCTGGTAAATGGGAACAGTAGGATCCGGTTCTTGGCCTTCTCCGTATATTAGATAAAGGGCGGCTAAGGCACCGACAAAACCGGCATTATAGTCAATGGTCACTTCATTGTAGACGTAATCGGTGGTTGAATCAACATGATAGTCTTCACCGTCCGGTCCCCCTACTAAAGCACCCCAAAGTACATGTTTTTGTTCCACAGGATCTTCCATGCTATTGGTTAGAGATCCATGGGAAGCTCTATGATGAGGGTGCTTAGCAGAGTTTTCTGCATAACCTACCAGGTAACAACGATCCATAGGATTGTCACCTAGGATATAGTCCATTTGACTCTTACACCAATCTACAAAGCCCTGGTGTGGTTTATATTTGTTGTAAACCAGAGCGCATAATTGTGCTGCTGTATTATACCGGGCTGAGCCCCAGGTGTTGATTACCTTAAAGCCGGCGGGAGTAGCTGCCATATATGTAGTATCATTGGGATCTTCATGGGGTACATCGGACCAATATTCTAAGTTCCAACGGAAAAAGTACCAGTGTTCCGGGTCGTTGGTAATCGGAGCTAATTTAGCGAATACTCCGCCCCAAACAGTGTCCCAAGAATGAACCCAGATGTTTTGCCAAGTGCTGTCAGTGGTTTCAATAATTCTACTTAGATATCCAGTATATACTCCATCAGCTGTAACCGATGTAATGTCATCGATATAGGACATATCCCCTGTGGCGATATTTAACCATACAGCTGCCCATGACATTTCATCTTCATCAAAGCTGGAGTTATAGAAGCCTCCGGAAAAACCAAGTCCCCGGTTTTCTTTTGCAAATTCATATAAGGCTATGGCAGTATCTAGACATTCTTCTGCATAATCGGGATCTGTGCCTTTGAAATTCAGATAGTTGATAGCTAAAGAAGCAGCGGCACCTGCACATTGATCGCTGGCAGGGGTTTCAGATGTGGCAAACCAGGCAGGTCTTGGAGTTGTCTGAAATTCAGGAGGTCCCCAATAGGTATGATCTGATGTACCGTCACCTACTTGATAGGCAAAGGCTACAACTTTACCATCTTTGTCTCTAAAGGTACATTTTAAAAAGTAATCATTAAATTTTCTTAAAATGTTTTCAATATGATCTTGTTCACCAATGTCAATGTAAGCTTGTCTAAATTCATAATAACCCCATCCTAAGGTTGAACCGGAATAACTTTGGGGTAAACCAAATTGAACATGGTCACCGGCATCGTGGAAGCCACCACATAAATCCACATATCCGTCACCGTCCGGATCTAAGACATCCTTGTTGGCAGAGATAAAAGCGGCGGATAGGTTTGTCCCATATCCCTTATCATCTTGAGGTTTCAGGGGAATTTGCTTGTCTTCGGTGTGGCAGTCTCCACGCCAGGACAGAGCGCCCCCACTAATACCTTCTCCGCACATATTGGCATCATAAAAATACATGGATAGTTGGAGGGCTTTTGCGTAGTTATACTTTTCTTCTGCTTGAGCTGTCTGTAAATTACCTGTCATTTTCATAGGTGATAAGATAAGGCCTAAGATTAATACCATGGATACGATAGATTTTGTAAGGAATTTCTTACGGATTTTTCTTATCATAAACACCCTTCCTTTCATAATTTTACTTATATTGCCTTTAATTAACAATATAGTATATTTGGCTAAATTTGTCAATTAAAATTTTAAATTGACAAATTTATTATCATAAATGCCAGTATAGAAGCTGCCAAAGTAAGAGAGGACGGAATTGGTTTTCGAAAAGAATAGTGACTATATGGACAAAGCATTATGGCGATTTTAGTTTACACATAATTTTTAGACATAAAAAAGAGGAAAGCCTGATTTTAGTAGCTTTCCCATAATAAAATAGCAATTTAGTGACCTATAAATTAAAAATTATATAATTGGAACACACCATTTTTGTCTTATATCCGCCATAGGAGTGGTGAAATCAAAACAACAAAAAATCCCTTGAAAATCAAGGGATTAAATAAGCGCGAGACGGGATTCGAACCCGCGGCCCTCGCCTTGGCAAGGCGATGCTCTACCACTGAGCCACTCGCGCATATTAGTTATTTTCCAAACGCAAGAATTAGTATAATATAAAAACTAAAATAATGCAAGGGGGAAATTAAAAATTATGTTAACTTTTTTTAATATGGACAAACTAAAATGAATGGGGCTGTTCCTTGTTAAGACACAAGAGTTGTAACAGCCCCTATTCATTTATTTTCCTAGTACTAAATCAAACTATTCATCTGTTTTTATGCCGTCAGTTTTACCGGTTTTTCCATCAATCCATAGACATGAAGTTCCGCCAATCCCGTCATTATCATCATAATAGACATACCAGTCACCATTTATTATTTCAGCTGAGTATGTGAAGTTCTTACCGGGATAGGTTCCGAAAGTTTTATAATATTCATTAATAAGTAATTCTGTTGCCTTAGATAAGGAAATTGTCATATCAGCCGGGTATTTTTGTGTTAGAACTATCATGTCTGTAATATAACTTTGAGAACTTTGAATTAATATATATGTACTGTTATGAATTTTTGGTATGGGATAACTAGTAACGATTCTAATTGGATTATCATCGGTTTGCCACATATTATAGCTTGCATATCCTTTATAAGTATATAGTTGTAATGTGACCAAACCATTATAAGATTGCTTGGGTTTTACAGTTAGGATTGCTATAGGAAATACGGTTCCATCAAATGTATAAGTATTACTTATACTTAAGGATACATGCCAATGAGAATTTTCTCCAACCATATTTAAATTTTTAAAATTAATATTGTCTAGTATATGTTCTTTTGCTTCCGCAAAACTTGAAAAACTGGAAGTTGAAATATATTGATTATCTTTACTAGTTGTAACATCACTATAGTCAGTGTGATCACTGTCATCACTATAGTCAGTGTGATCACTGTTATCACTGTAGTAAGTGTAATCACTGTTATCACTGTTATCACTGTAGTCAGTGTAGTCACTGTCATCACTATAGTCAGTGTAATCACTATCATCACTATAGTCAGTGTAGTCACTATTATCGCTATAGTCAGTGGAATCAGCAAAACAGGTTGAACTGTTTAATAAAATCATAACAATCATCATAAAAACTGCCGTAAATTTTTTCATTTAAAGAGCCTCCTAATTATAATTTATCGTATAAAAGTATTTTAATTATATACTCGAAAAGTACCTTATTAGAGGTAATTTTGATTTGTATATAAACTACGTATAAATATATATATAGATAGAAGAGGGTAGTGATAAGTAAACCGTGATTTTAGGGGACAATATTTTTATATTGTCCCCTAAAATCATGCTACTTAACTGTTATAGTAATGCTTTGTTCGGCTATTACTGTATCTCCATCATAAGCCTTTAAGGTAAAGGTTCTTGTATGATTAGGAGTTATAGAAATCTGACCATTTGCAGGTCTGTTAGGAAGTACTAATCCGTCATTGGTTACGATCTCACACTTAGTAGCATTTTCGGTTGTCCACTTAAGAGTTACCAATTGACCCTTAGATACTTCGGTTGCACTAGCAGTAAAGCTTGTGATAACAGGTTTTTCCTTAACATTTACCGTAACCTCAGCTGTAACATGGCTACCATCGTATCCGTATGCCTCTAATACATATGTGGTTGTTGATGTAGGATTTACAACTATGGAATCGGTAGCAGCAAGACCGGTTTTAAGGTCGCGGATTGCGATTGCTTTTGCATTTTCTACGCTCCAAGATAATGTTACATCCTCCCCTTCATAACATTCCTCAGGTGAGGCTGTAAAATATTTTATTTCAGCCGGTTTGGCTTGATTTACATTAACTGTCACGGTCTTTGTTACCATTTCACCATTAAATCCTACTGCTTGTAATATGTAGGTGGTTGTAGCCATGGGGAATACTTCAAGAGTACCGGATAAAGGTAAGGTCTCTTCCGGTTCTTTTTC
Source organism: Herbinix luporum (assembly GCF_900070325.1). GTDB lineage: Bacteria > Bacillota > Clostridia > Lachnospirales > Lachnospiraceae > Mobilitalea > Mobilitalea luporum. The sequence continues at coordinate 2,025,713 of NZ_LN879430.1, read as the reverse complement.
AAGACCGATAATCTTGATGCTTTTTGCACAGCATGTTTTCCAGGATAATGTAACTGTTTCTCCTAATAAAATGTTGCTGCTGGAAGCTTTGAAATATTCAATTTCTACATCTCCACTAGCTTCAACATTAACTGTCACGGTCTGACTGACTACGCCGCCAGGACCTTTGGCAATTAATACATAAGATGTGCTGGCAAGAGGCCAAACTTCAATACTTCCAATTAGAGGTAAAGCTTCTTCAGGTGTTTTTTCAAGTCCAATAATCTCGACGCTAGTAGCATTGGCAGTAATCCATGATAGAACTACTGTTTCACCCATCGTTACGTTGGTAGAACTAGCCTTGAAGGAAAAAACCCTAGGCATTTTTGGTGGTTCGTATGCTGCAGATGCCGCTCCAATGTTAGCACAGAAGAGAGTCATTATGCATGCAATAACAAAACCAATTTTGAGAGTGTTTTTGAAACTTCTTTTCATAGTATCTACCTCCTTTTTTATTATTGTACAAACATTTTAACATACAAATTTTCCCAAGTCAACAATAATTGCCAAAAATAAGAAAAAATAAACAATAAAATACAATATATATATATTAAATTAGTTTGGTACTACCGTTTTAATATAAAATAAGATATAATTATCCTGACAAAATTAAGCAAAAAAGAATTTATAAAAGATATTTGCTAATATGAAAAGGAAAGGATTATGAAATGTTTAAGGCCAGTACAAATAAAGGGATAAAAATAGTTTTAGTTATTTTAGTAATATTAGGATTACTTGGCACAATCGGAGTTTTTGGTATTAATGGATATGTAAAAAATTCTGTTAAAAGGTATATTATATCTCCGGAAGAAGCGGCTGATTTAGAAGAGATAGACTGTATCCTTGTATTAGGAGCAGGTGTGTGGGGGGATAGACCAACTCATATGTTGGAAGATCGTCTCAGATTTGCCGTAGATTTATATAAGATGGGGGCTTCTAATCGTTTACTAATGAGTGGAGACCATGGAAGAAAAAACTATGATGAAGTCAATGTTATGAAAGGATTTGCAATTAATGAGGGGGTTCCTTCTTCGGATATATTTATGGATCATGCAGGTTTTTCTACTTATGAGAGTCTGTATCGTGCAAAAGAAATATTTAAAGCAGATAAAATAATTATAGTTACACAAAAATATCATTTGTATAGGGCCTTGTATGTGGCTGAGAAGTTGGGAATAGAAGCCTATGGTGTAGCTTCAAGTCCACGGGAGTATTATGGACAAAGTGGACGGGATGCAAGGGAAGTTCTAGCACGGGTTAAGGATTTTTTCTATGTGATAGCTAGACCTAAGCCCACATATCTGGGGGAAAGCATACCGGTTAATGGAGATGGGGATATAACTAATGATATTAGGGAATAAAAGTTGGTAAAGATGTTAGATGGATTTAACTGTATAGTAGATGGTTTATTATAAGGGATAGAAGAAGAACACAGACACAGTGCAAATAATGAATAATGTACTATGTCTGTGTTTGTTTTAGGATTATATTCTTGGTTCTTAGGCACCAAGGATATATTGATTTATCAAGAAATTGTTTCATAAACTACATGGTTGGTGATGGAAAATAATGCAAAGAATTAAAATATTGTCAGGATTTGAGTTTAATTAGAATATAAAATATAATAGAGGTTATGAGAAGTTTCGACTTTTTTCATGAAAGGGACATCATGTGTCCAATGTATATATTATAATTACTATATGATAAAAAAGTATTTATTAAAGGAGGTTGTAGAGAAAACTGAAGTAAGAAAGAGAATTAATCTTGAATACAATATAATTGTGTTGGAGGGTTGACTATATGAGGCCACCTAAGGTTTTAGATAATAAGAAGCATAGGGTTGTAGATGAAATAAAGAAGGAACTTAAAAAGGGATCAAAGCTATCAATTATATCAGCTTACTTTACCATCTATGCCTATGCAGAACTTAAGAAGGAACTTAGTAAAATTGATAATATGAGGTTCATTTTTACGGAACCAACTTTCGTGAATAAAGGTAAAGAACTTATTAGGGAGTACTACATAGAGCGAAATAGTGAAAAAAAGATATCGGGAAATGAGTTTGAGATAAAGCTTAGAAACGAAATGAAGCAAGCAGCTATAGCAAAGGAATGTGCCCAGTGGCTAGAAAGTAAAGCTGAATTCAAATCATTGAAGCAAGCAAATCCTGCTCAGCCAAGACTAGTTTACATAGAAAATCCTGAAGATAATGTTTCAATAAACGGAACTGTTGACTTTACTTCCGATGGCCTAGGCATTACTCCTTCCAACAGATTGGATAGTAATATGTGTTTATATGGTAAGGACTATACTATTGGTTTTTTACAATCCTTTAACGAACTTTGGGAGGATGATACTGCTGTTCAAGATGTAAAAGATAAGGTTCTTGAGCAAATGCGTATCCTATATAAAGAAAATACTCCAGAGTTTATTTACTTTGTTACTCTTTATAATATCTTCTATGACTATCTTGACGAGCTAACTGAGGATAACATTGTTAAAAGCCGTACAGGTTTTAAAGAGACCCAAATCTGGAATAAGCTTTATAAGTTCCAGAAAGACGCTGTTATGGGAGCCATTGATAAGATTGAGAAGTACAATGGCTGTATTATAGCTGACAGTGTGGGGCTTGGAAAAACTTTTACTGCACTGGCTGTAATTAAATACTACGAACTCAGGAATGATAGGGTTCTTGTACTTGCGCCCAAGAAACTTCGTGAAAACTGGACTATTTATACCCTGAATGATAAACGGAATATTTTTTTGGCTGACAGATTTAATTATGATGTTCTTAACCACACTGACCTTAGTAGGACAAGCGGTTACTCTGGTGAGATTAACCTTGCAACTTTAAACTGGTCAAATTATGACCTTGTGGTAATAGATGAGAGCCACAATTTTAGGAACAACCCACCAGTCAAAGGGCGTATAACTCGTTATCAGAGATTTATGAATGATATTATAAAAGCCGGTGTTAAAACAAAGGTGCTTATGCTATCAGCAACCCCGGTGAATAATAGGATGAATGATATTAAGAACCAAATCGCCTTTATAACTGAGGGTAGGGATGATGCCTTTAAGAATGTGGGTCTGGATAGTATAGAATTTATCCTTAGAAAGGCACAAACCGTATTCAACAGATGGTCTGAACTACCTGACTCTGAAAGAACAACTGAAACCTTTGTCAACATGATGGATGTAGATTATTTTAAACTACTAGATACCGTAACAATTGCCCGCTCTAGAAAGCATATAGAGAAGTATTATAACTTAGATGAGATAGGCAAGTTCCCTACAAGGCTTCCACCTGAAAACAGATATCCAATAATTGATGCCAAAGGCGAGTTCCCGCCTATAGAGGAAATCAATAGACTTATTAAGAAACTGACCCTATGTGTCTACTCACCTTTGAGTTATGTACTTCCTGAAAAAAGAGCTGCCTATGAAGAAAAATACGATATGGTAGTAGGTTCACATAATAGTGTTTTTAGACAGACAGATAGAGAGCAAAGTCTTGTCGGTCTTATGCGTGTTGGTATATTAAAGAGATTGGAAAGCTCTATCAATTCCTTTGCTTTAACCGTTGAGAATATCCTCTATAAAATAGAAAAGGCTATCGAAGCCGTAGAACAAATGCAATTTGACTATGATGCAGAATTAGATATTAATGATATTGATATAGACGACCCAGAGTTTGACAGCCTTATGTTTGGCAACAATGTAAAGGTATTACTCCAAGATATGGACCTAATAAAGTGGAAGCAAGATCTATTGTTAGATAAGGACAAGCTGGAAACTATTTTATTGGAAGCTATGAATGTTACACCTGATAGAGATGCAAAGCTGATAGAACTTAAAACCCTTATAGAAAACAAAATTCAAAATCCAATAAATCCTGAAAACAGAAAGGTTATCATATTTACGGCCTTTGCAGACACAGCCCGATATTTATATGAAAATCTAGCCGACCACTTTGCAAACAGAGGCATTTATTCGGCTATTGTAACAGGTAGTGGTGATAATTATTCCAACTTACCTATACCAAATGGACTTAAAAAGTCCATTAAGATGTCAGATATAAATACTGTATTGACCTTGTTTTCTCCTATCTCTAAGGAATGTTCAAAGGTATACCCCGAAGTTAGTGAATATATAGATATACTTATAGCAACGGACTGTATATCTGAAGGCCAGAACCTTCAGGACTGCGATTATCTAATAAATTATGATATTCATTGGAACCCAGTTAGAATTATACAAAGATTCGGGCGTATTGACCGTATAGGTCTATAATCCTGATTGGGCTGTACTAATCGAGGTAGATGGCAAGGATAAGCTCTACTTTGTACTGGAAACCAAGGCGGATATTATGTTTGATGCCCTAAGACCAACAGAAAGTGCTAAAATTAAATGCGGAAAGAAACACTTTGAGGCTCTAGGTAATGAAGTAGCCTTTGAAGATATTGATAGCTTTGAAGAATTTATAGAGGAGTATGTAGTGGAGTAGATAATAACTAGTATATGCTTATTGCCTGCAACTAGCTCTTATGCTGTTGCAGGCAATTGTATTTTTATGTATACCATTTTAATTTTATAGATAATCTTAGTAGTAATCTTAAGCATACTTTACTTGCTACTTCTTGACTGAAGATTACGGGTGAATTTACATCCTGAGGTTTTAAAATTTAAACAGCCTATGAAATCCCCATATGGTCCCTTTTTCTTCACCAATTTACCACCGCACCATGGACATGTAAACCTTTCAGTTTTTAATTCATTTTCGTATTGATCTTTCAATTCAGATACAAAAACCGACTCGTTACCATCTATTGTAACAAGGAATGTTTTTATCTTTGCCCTTGTCATTGCAACATAGAAAAGGCGTCTTTCTTCGGCAAAGGGGAATGTTTCATTTGCTTCAAGAAGTAGATCAACTATTGGATCTTCCTGAATTTTACTTGGAAATCCCATTCCACGATCCTTATTATTTAAAATAAAAACATAATCAGCCTGTAAGCCTTTGGATTTATGGGCTGTTATGAAAGTTATTTTAAGATCTTTTCTTTTCGAATATGTGATTTTGATTGTTCCGTTTGTATTGTCGTAGCTACAGTGAAGTTGCGAGGTATTCTCAAGTATTTTCATAACAAATGAATATCTACCAATAAAGAATACTGATTTATTGGCAGGTAATTCATCTAATTTATTTAGCATAAACTGAACTGCATAGTCTTCTGTATATCCTTTTATAACACCAAGTGCAAAGCCATATTTATTTTCCTTACCTTGAATATTTTTTTTAATTTGATTGGGATTTTTCATGACAAAAGAACCGCTTATATCAATAAGGCTTTTGGAAAACCTATATGTCGTTTCTATTTTACTTATCTCTGTAGGACCCCAGAAGTTTGAAAAGTTTAATATATATGCCATATCACTTCCTGCAAATCTATATATACTTTGCCAGTCATCACCTACACAAAACAAATCATAATCATTTGTGTCTCTAAGTGCTTTGAGTAAAGAAAATCTTGCTTTTGATATATCTTGATATTCATCCACTATTACATACTTATATGGATTTATATATTTACCCTCTTGCACATATGCAGTGGCTTTATTAATCATATCGTTAAAATCGATTTCTTCATTTTCTTTAAGTTTATTTGTATATGTCTCAAAAATAGGTTTAATTAAAGAAGCTACTTCAAGGTTTCTTTTTCCGAAAGTAGAAGACGAGCATTTTCTTTCATATTCTTGAAAGGAAATATTGTTGCTTTTAATAAGATTAATAACAGTTCCGAATATTTCAGCTACACCGGATAAAACATCATTTTCACTATTATTTGTAATAATACTCCACAGTGTATCAGTATCAATTGGAGATATATGAACACCTCTATCGGTAAGTCTCTCTTTTAACTTGTCTTCCAATTCATTGATCATTTTTTCATATGCAAAACACTCAATCATAGTTGTATTATTTTGCTCATGTATATTCCTTTTCCAATTTATACCTTCAAGATATTCTTCTTTTGCAGACTTCCCCGGGGTAGTTGAGGTAAAATATGAGGGAACATTTCCATTAACATCTATTCCGAAATATTCAATATATATTTGGTAATCTGGTAAATAAAAATCAGGATAATACTGCGCCTTATTTTCGGTGCGCGTGTCTATTTCATACTCTTTCTCGTATTCATAATTTATTCCGTTTATAAATAAGAAATTTGCTATCTGAAGCTCACCGTAACTCTTAACAATTTCTCCCCTAAGGGTTTTGGGTGGGTGTGTTTCAAGATATTTGTGGTATTCGGTCATAGAAGTAAAATCAAATTCTGTTTTTTGATACTCAATTCTATAATATAAAAACCGACACAATTTATTTTTATAACTTTGGTCAACCAATAATGTTTTTAAATTTTCCTTAATAAACTTATTTACATTGATTTTGGATATTTTAGGTACTATACCGTCTACTTTTGTGATTATATTTAGACCAAGTTTGTGAAAGGTAGATACTTCAATGTTACTCTTTGTTTCATTGAGTATTCGTTCACTCATTTCGGATGCTGACTTGTTGGTAAAGGATAACACAAGTATATCCTGTGCTTTGTATTGGCCGCTAAGAAGTATATATTTGATTTTTCCTACAATAGTAGTAGTCTTTCCTGTGCCAGCTCCTGCCACAACGAGATGATTGTGTACATTTTTAACAATACACATCATTTGTTGGTCATCAAGCTTTCTGTTTTCTACAGGCTCTATTATTTTACTTGCATCCTTAATTCTTTGTTGGGCTACAATATTGTTGTGGTTATTAATAGAAAGATCTATTTCAGTAACTACTTTATCAAGCATTTTCTTACTCCTAATGAGTTTTGTTCTATGAGGAGTAAAGAATTTTATTGATTTATTTATATCATCAATAAGTGCACCATATCGTTCTTTTACTTCTAATTCGAAACTCGGATCAATAAAATCGGATAGATCATCCAGATATTCATTATCCTTCTTTATCATAGCTTTTGATCTTTCAATTAACCCATTGTTTTTAATAGATTTCTCTTTAAATGTATTAAAGATACCCATATTTCACCTCGTCATATAAGTACTAAGTATATTTTGTTGTTAAATAATAATTAGTCATTATCTGATAAGTAGGTCGATTGTTGTTATACAGTAATAAAAAGTTAATGTATTATAGAAAAGACCTCGCAAATGATTTTTGTTCCATCAAAGAGGTCTTTTCGTCGGGGTATTTTGTTAAATATAATAAATTTTTCTTGCATATTTTATTACATTAATTTTATTATATCATAAAACAACTTAAATCGATAATTTTTTACTGTCGGATTTCTATAATAAACAACCCTATATAAACAATTAGTTAAAACGGCCCACATCCTAAATAGTTATATAGGAATGGGCCATTAATAATCTGTAGAACTAATTTATTATAATAAAATTTTCACCAAAATATATGTACAGCTTTTCATTATATATAGTCCAGCTTATATTAGAAAAGTTCTCAATTTGCTCCAATTCTTTCAAACCATCATTTTGATTCCAAGTATAGAGATATAATAGATTTTTGAGATATCCCATATAAAATGTGTTATTATAAACAAATGAGAATTCTATACTACCTTCTTCTAAATTATCGATAGCTGTAATCTTGCTTTGTGTATTATCTAAGCTAATTATAATAGGATCAAAAGTATATAAACTGGAACTCGCATTATATAAACTTAAAAATCTATCTCCTGATTCATTTAAGCAGAAAGTATTACTTGTTGGGTAATCTAGCAATTCTCTTATGGATATATCATTTTTATTAATTTTACAGCTATATGATTTACCATCCATACTATAGCAACAGTAAATTTCATCAGAATCATAATTGCTGCTTGCTTTAGTTATAATGAATTTACCTGTTATTTTTATTTTTTTATCAGTGAATTCTATCGTATCATTTTCCTTATTTAATTGGTGAATGTTAATATAATTATCATCTATTATAGAAAAGTAAACATAATTTGCAGTCTCCCCTAATATTGTTACTCTTTCTGAATCTATTTTATAAAGCTTGCATTTTTTAGAATCAAACAGGAGACTCATTGTTTCATTATTTCCTTTTAATAAATGATAGTTTATGATGGAAGAGAAATCCACAAAAAAACTTTTTTTAAGCAGAGGATTTTTAAAATACATCTCTTTAGTCTCATTGGTTTCTATATTTATCATATCCATATATAGCTTCCCGTCTTTTATTTTCGTAATATATCCAATTGAATCTCTGCTATTTTCTACTGTTAATTCGGTGCCTTTTTCAGAACAAGCTGTTAGTAATAATGAACATAAAATAATAGTAAATAAATATCTCATCATTTTAAAAACTCCTTAAATAGCTTAGCTTTATTTAATTTTTTAACCCTCCTGCTTATTTGTAAAAAGCTAACAAGGCAGAATACCAGAACTGAAATAGTTAAATTTAGTATAAGATAGATTAAGAAATAATCGGTTAACAAGTCAAGGCGCAATACCATTTTAAATAATACAAATAATATAAGGTTGGAGAGGGTGGCTATAATAAATGTAATAAATCCGTAAAAAGAAAATTCATGTATAAATATAGATTTTATATATTTATCACCGGTTCCAAATAAGGTTAATAAACCAATATCTCTGTTTCGAGTATCTAATATTTGATTCACATTATTTCTAATATTAATAATACATATAATTAATAAGATTACTATAATAATACTGCTTCCTGTAATTAACATTACTGAAAATGTAGGTAGTTCCTTACTATATTTCAAAGAATATCGAATAGTTGCATCCGGATAAATTTGAGATATTTGTGTTTCTATATCCTTCATAGATGATATATCATCACATGTTACTAAGATTCTATGTACATGAACTTTCCCGTCGGGATACATTCTTTCGGTTATAGCCAACATTCTGGCTTCGTCAATCAAGGCTAAATCAGGAGGAAGCATATCGAAATCAAATTCCTTATAATAATCATCAATTATAACTTGATGATTTACTAATTTACTATCCAGGTTCCCTTCTTCATTTATAAAATATTCTCCCTCTTCAAATACTGCCTCAGAACCTTTGCTAAATGAACCCTTTTGCCTTGAAGGTATAAAAAAATATTCACTTTTATCGGTTGTAATATTAAAGTATTTTAAGGCTTCTTTAGGTATTCCGATTATATTTAAAATAGCATTTGCATCGGAGTCTACTGCATTAAGCATAATAGGATGACAAAAATCCCAAACAATACTTTCAATTTTATTTATCTTATAAAGATTTTCTTTTATTTCATCTATACTACCTTCATTGGCACTGTCAAATATAACTTCCATAAAGTGCATTGTATTATTGTCTGTTAATGAATCTGAAAAAATCCCGGTTGTTGATAATATAATACCCAGTAAGAGATTGACAATTAGCAAAAATGAGGCAAGGGATAAAATTGAGGATGTAAATTTTTTAACATTTGATTTTATAAAGATTTTAGATACACTAATTACTTTTGACATAGCTTACCCCCCTCTAAAAGATATATTTTATCAGCTAAGCTGTCAAAGATATCATCATGAGAAACAATAATTATAGCTGTATTCTTATCTTTTAGCTTATTAAATATATTAATTAATTTAGCTGAATTTTCTTCATCAATATTAGCAGTAGGTTCATCTGCAAATACCAACTTACGAGGTAGCAACAAAGTTCTAGCTAAAGCCACTCTTTGTCGTTCGCCCCCTGAAAGCAGCTTGGCCTTACTTTTTATTTTTGATAGTAAGCCTACCTCATCTAGGCTATTTCGGATTAATTCATTAATCTTACTCTTATTTAAATCCGAGCTTAATGTAAGATAAATATATAAATTATCATACACTGTTAAATCTTCAAATAAATTATAATCTTGAAATATGTAGCCAAGATGATTTCTTAGTATATCTTGTTTTTCCTTATGATCATATGAATCTAAGTTTTTACCGTCAAATATTATCTCGCCGGCGTCGGGATTTTCTAACATGGAACAGATATTTAGAAGTGTAGATTTGCCTGTACCGGACCTTCCCTTTATTAGCATTATTTCATTTTGTTTTAATTCGAATTCAACATTTTCTAATACGGTATGGTCTTCGTAGCTTTTTGTTAGCCCACGAACTTTAAGAATGTTTACCAATTTAAATGTACCTCCTCCTATTTTAACTAAGTGCCTGTTAGGGATATTAGCTATTAAGATGTCAGTATATTTAATAACTGACTATATTAAACATAAGTTACCTAAATTACATTTAAAGTGATTATAATACATAAAATTACTAAGTCAAGAATAAATTAGAAACTAATGTATAGGTAATTAGTTGTTGTCAAGTGGTGTAAAATAAAACTACAAAGGGGATAAGTATGGAAAATTAAAAGAATTTTGTTATATATTAAATGTTCTTATATTAAGTATTGTAATAGCGCAACTATTAATTTTACTTTATAGAAATGAAAGAGTGCAAACTTTTTTAGAATCAAATGAACTGACGGTTGAATTAGTTTCAAAGATTCAAAGTAAAGTTTCAATATTGTGGATAAATTAAATGTAATAAAAGAAAGCTAAACTTTTATTACAAAGTAGTTTAAAATTTTAAAAATAATGTTCCATCAGTCTCATAACCCATTCTGGAACAGTGGCATTTTTGCATTTTTATTTATTTTTGCAAAGGGAATACTCTTTTTCCGCTTTAACATTTACAACATAAGATTTAATACAAGAAAAAATCGCTAACCCTTAATGTATAAGGATTAGCGATACTTTTATCTTAAGCGCGAGACGGGATTCGAACCCGCGGCCCTCGCCTTGGCAAGGCGATGCTCTACCACTGAGCCACTCGCGCATTTTTCATGTGTCACAACTTTTTAAGCAGTTCCCCCTGAGCACATGACATAATATACTATATAAAAACAGCTTTGTCAAGTAATAAAAAAATAATTTTTTAAATTTTTCTTATAAATCATACTGTTTTTACTTTTTTAGTAATTCAATCAATTAATACAGTTAGAAGGTACTCATTATTTTGCAATGATTTACTTTTTATTGAATCTGATTTTGCTAATTTGACATCTACCCAGAGTTCTTCGGCAGCTATCATCAGATTAGCCAACATTATTCCCATATCTATCATTTTAGTTTTATCCATTACTTTTTTAATTAATGTATTCTTTTTAGCAAATATATGGATACGGTTACTATATACTACAAAACGCCAAGGTTGGTTATTAAAGCTTGAAGGAGCAAGTCTTGCTGCCTCCAGTAGTTTCCGTATATCGGATGATACTTCTTCTTTGTAAACTACCAGTTCTTTCTCAGGAAGCCGTTTTGCATAAAAGGAATCCCTATATACAGGCTCCTTGGCCTTACCAAAGGCAAGAGCAATTACGTAATCATATTTCATGGAATCTTTAAGTTCTTTTCCCGGATTAGCTAGTCCTAAAAAACAACTTCCAAGACCTAATGATTCTATATATAGGCTTAACTGCTGCATAAGATAACCGGCATTTAAAAGATAATCCTCACCTTTTTCCGAGCATAGGCATATATAATAAGGAGCTTTAATAGAAAATGGACCGCTAAATCCCTGTTTTCTTTCAATGTTACTTACAAGTTTATATTCTACATTAATATCCTTGTTAAGCCTAGGTAAGTTGTCGGCAAAATTCAGGATATCCTCGAGAATCTCCCAGTCAATCCTTTCCTGATAATATTTGCGTACGCTTTTCCTTGAGAAAATAGTATCAAACATATTCATATATCATACCTCACTTTACTACTGGTTAGATGCTCTCATTTCCAATTCCTTTTTTCTGTAATGTAATGGAGAAATACCATAATATTTCTTAAATAACTTGCTGAAATGGTAGGCATCTTCATAACCCACTTGATTGGCTATGTTTTTTATGCTGCTATTTACATCTTTAAGTAAAATATCTTTTGCTTTTTCCAAACGGATTTTAATTAGATAATTAATCGGTGACTCACCGGTTTCTTCTTTAAATATCTTTGATATATATACAGGACTCAGGTACATATTATGTGCTAACTGTTCCAAAGATATCTTTTTATTATAATTTTCATTAAGATAATTTATGATTTTTTTTACTGCATGATTCTTATTATAAGAATCAAAATTACATGTGGACTGTTCATAATCTTCATTATCCACTATTTCACGCATAACAAGCAGGAGCATTTGCATAAGATGGGTTTTTATCATAAAGTATTTACCGACATTGCAGCTTTCTTTTTCTGCTATCATGGCATAGCAATGCATCATTATTTTTTGCTTTATTTCTGCGGTGGTTTTTAAGATACAAGTACCGTCTTTGATTTCTAAGGAATTTTGAGTCATGTTCTTAAAGTGATAATCAGTAAAACCGGCGATAAACTCAATGGTAGGTTCTTTTGTATTAGTAACTATATGTGTATGCATAATGCCGGGATTGCATATTACAAGATCCCCGGCTTCAACATCATACTCTATACCATCAACCAGGTATTTTCCCTTACCGGATAGGATATAAGCTAATTCTGTATAATCATGATTATGATATACACCATTTTTGGTCATTTTACATTTGGAAACATAAAATACAGTGGGATTAAAATCGTTATATGTTAAGTCGTAATTAATAGACACCCGCTTCACCTCTTCTATATGAAAAAATTAGGCTTTTGTTTTTGTTTCAGTTATATTATAGATTTATTAATAGATTATAACATTTTCCAATTAAATAAGAAAGAATATTTTAGAATTAAAGTTGCTACAAGTAAAATTTATTGATTTTTGATAAAATAGAGTGTTGAACTCTCGGTCAAATGTGCTATGATTATATTTATAGTTATATTTATATACTTATATATGTAATTGAAGTTTCAATATTTTGGAGTGATAATTATGAAGAAAAATAAAATTTATATAATAATTGCTTTGTCGGTATTTATTTTAGCAGGATGTAAAAGCAATAATGATCAGGAAACTTATTTTATACCCACCATGGCTCCGGAAATTATAGAGGATGAATGGGCTTACTTAGATGAACTTCTTGAAGATGATGAGGAGGAAAATGAGGAAACAACTAATGAAGAAGAGCCGACTAATCCAATTACCATAAAATATGTAAAGCTTAGTTCAGCCGGTACTTCATTAAATGTAAGATCTGCTCCATCAGCAACTGAAAGCACTGTGGTGGGAACCTTGAAACATGCAGATTCGGTTGAAGTCATTTCTATAGAAAATGGCTGGGCCAGCATTAATTATAACGGACAGACATGCTATGTAAGTGCCGAATTTCTGGTAGATGATATTCCTTCACGGTAGCATTTTAACCATTTGTTATGAAATCTATAAATTTAGTCATGGAATTTGAGAGGTAGCTATTATGATTATAACAAAAGCCAACCTCTCTTTTATTTACCGGTTTTTTTAGAGGAATTTGAATAAGCTGGCCTTTTTTTAATTCTTCATGGACAAATTCCTTGATAACACAGGCAACCCCTAGACCTGTCTTGGCAAATTCAATTAAAAGGTCCATACTGCTTACCTCAAGTATATGCTTAGGGGTAAGATTGTTTTCTTTAAAATAATTATTTATATATATTCTTGATATATTTTCTTCATCAAGGAGCATGATATTGGCAGTGGCAAATATATCCTCATCCATTTCCCTAAGCCGGAGATTATCAAGATAATCCTTGGTGGCTACGAAGATATCTTCAATTTCATCTACTGGGAGAAATTTATAAAGTTTTTGATTAGCCGGTTTTGCCACCAGTCCTATATCTAGGGTGCCCTTTTCCAGTTGTTTTAGGGTGTGTATGGTGGATTGACTTTCTATTGTTATCTTTATATGGGGATATGCCTTTAAAAAGCGGTTTAGGTAGGGCAGCAGGATATATTTGCATAGGGTAGAGCTGACACCGATTTTTAGATGGCCCACTCCCAGTTCCTTCATATGCATCATCAAGTCTTCCCCTTTTTTTAGAATTTCAAAAGCTTCTTTTGTATATTTATATAGGAGCTGACCCTCATCGGTTAATTTTACCCCTCTGGAACTTCTTATAAACAATGTCTGCTTTAAATTTTCCTCTAGGTTTGTAATTGCCTTACTTACGGCAGGTTGACTAACATATAAAAGCTTAGCGGCATGGGAAATGTTTTCAGTTTCTGCAACACAGTTAAATACGAAGTATAAGTATAATTGATTATCCATGATTAATCCTTTCTATAATAATATCCCTCAACACTATAACCACAAGTTATAATAAGTATTCTTAATATGTATTTCTATTATACCAGTTTTTATGCTAAAATATCAATAAATATATGATAGCCATTAATAGGAGGATAGTTTATCATGGAGTATAATATAGCAGTTATTCCCGGTGACGGTATTGGCCCTGAGATTATAAGAGAGGCGATGAAGGTACTTGACGCAGTAGGAAGAAAATATGGCCATAATTTTAGCTATACCCAGGTTCTTATGGGTGGAGTATCAATTGATGCCACTGGAGTACCTCTTACCGATGAAGCACTTATGACTGCCAAAAACAGTGATGCAGTTTTATTAGGTGCTGTAGGAGGCAATGTAGGGGGATCTAACTGGTACAGCCTTCCTCCCCATTTAAGGCCTGAAGCTGGACTTTTAGCACTAAGAAAAGGCCTAAATCTTTATGCAAATATTAGACCGGCTATTCTTTTTGATGAGTTAAAAGCTGCCTGCCCATTAAGAGAGGATATTATAGGAGAGGGATTTGATTTTGTGGTAGTTAGGGAATTAACAGGGGGATTATACTTTGGTGACCGGTGGACTAAAGAGGTTGACGGCCTTCGGACTGCCACAGATACATTAGTTTATAATGAGAATGAGATTGCTAGGATTGCAAAAATTGCCTTTGAAATTGCCAGAAAAAGAAGAAAAAAGGTTTGCAGTGTTGATAAGGCTAATGTACTTGATTCATCTAGGCTCTGGAGGCAGGTAACAAAAGAAGTTGCAGAAAATTATCCGGATGTGGAACTGGTTGATATGCTAGTTGACAATTGTGCTATGCAGATTGTAAAAGATCCCGGCCAATTTGACGTAATACTTACTGAGAATATGTTTGGTGATATTTTATCCGATGAAGCCAGTATGGTAACAGGTTCCATAGGTATGCTATCTAGTGCAAGCCTTGGGGAGGGCAAACTTGGCTTATATGAACCTAGCCATGGTTCTGCCCCTGATATTGCCGGACAAAATAAAGCTAATCCTATTGCAACAATCTTATCCGCTGCCATGATGCTTAGGTATTCTTTTGATCTTGATATGGAAGCTGATAGGGTTGAAGAGGCCGTAAGAAAAGTTTTAAAGAAAGGATATAGAACGGTGGATATTATGTCACCGGAAAAGACCTTGGTAGGAACTGATAAAATGGGAGATTTGATAGCCCAGGAAGTTTAACTTGGAATAAGATTGGAGGTATAATTATGGGTATGACAATGACTCAGAAGATTTTGGCTGCACATACGGGCTTAGATAAGGTCAGTGCAGGTCAACTTATAGAGGTGGATTTAGACCTGGTTCTAGGTAATGATGTTACCGCTCCAGTAGCTATAAAGGAGATGGAGAAGTTTAAATCTAAGCAGGTGTTTGATAAGGATAAAATTGCCTTGGTGCCGGATCATTTTACTCCTAATAAGGATATAAAATCCGCACAAAATTGCCAGTGCATGAGAGAGTTTGCCATGGACAATGATATTACTAATTATTTTGAAATCGGTGAAATGGGCATAGAACATGCACTTTTGCCGGAAAAAGGCCTTGTGGTGGCAGGGGATGTGGTTATAGGAGCAGATTCTCATACCTGTACATATGGTGCCTTAGGGGCTTTTTCCACAGGGGTGGGAAGTACAGATATGGCAGCAGGTATGGCAACAGGTAAGGCCTGGTTTAAGGTACCCTCAGCAATAAAATTTGTCCTAAAGGGCAAGCCTTCTAAATGGGTTAGCGGCAAGGATATTATCCTGCATATTATAGGTATGATTGGTGTAGACGGAGCCAGATATCAAAGTATGGAATTTGTAGGAGAGGGAATTAAAAATCTTACTATGGATGATCGTTTTACCATTGCCAATATGGCCATAGAAGCAGGAGCTAAGAATGGAATCTTTCCTGTGGATGATATTACCATTCAGTATATGAAGGACCATTCAACAAAGCCCTATACTATTTATGAAGCAGATGAGGATGCTGACTACGACAAAGTTTATGAAATAGATTTAAGTGCTATTAAGCCTACGGTAGCCTTTCCTCATTTACCGGAAAATACCCATACTATTGACCAGGTAGGGGATATAAAGATTGACCAGGTTGTAATTGGTTCATGTACTAACGGAAGGTTAGATGATTTAAGGATAGCTG
The DNA here is from genome assembly GCF_900070325.1 of Herbinix luporum. Lineage (GTDB taxonomy): Bacteria > Bacillota > Clostridia > Lachnospirales > Lachnospiraceae > Mobilitalea > Mobilitalea luporum. Next base: position 2,009,198 of record NZ_LN879430.1, on the reverse strand, counting down.
CCAAAGTCTTAAAGGATAGAAAAGTAGCTAAGGGAATTCGTACAATTATCTTTCCTGCCACCCAGAAGATTTACTTACAGGCCCTTGAAGAAGGCCTGATATCAACCTTTATTAAGGCTGGGGCAGTGGTAAGTACCCCTACATGCGGACCTTGTCTGGGAGGACATATGGGAGTACTGGCTGCCGGAGAAAGAGCGGTAGCTACTACCAACCGTAATTTTGTCGGCCGTATGGGACATGTGGAATCGGAAGTTTATCTGGCCAGCCCCGCAGTAGCTGCAGCCAGTGCTGTTACCGGCAAGATATCAGGACCGGAAGAGTTAGGCTTATAGGAAGGAGGTCTTTATAAAATGAAAGTAGCAGGAAGAGTACATCGGTATGGAGATAATGTGGATACGGACGTTATAATCCCGGCCAGATACTTAAATACATCTGACCCAAAGGAGCTTGCCAAATACTGTATGATAGATATTGATAAGGATTTTACAAGCAAGGTAAAGCCCGGGGATATTATGGTTGCAGGAAAGAATTTCGGATGCGGATCTTCAAGGGAACATGCTCCTATTGCAATTAAAGCATCCGGTATCAGCTGTGTTATAGCAGAAACCTTTGCAAGAATTTTTTACCGAAATTCAATTAATATCGGACTACCTATTATAGAATGTCCCGAAGCTTCTAAAGATATAGAAGATGGTGATGAACTTGAGGTGGATTTTGACAAGGGAATAATCTATAATCTGACCAAGAAAAAACAGTATCAAGGTCAGGCCTTTCCGGAATTTATGCAAAAGATAATAAAGGCAGAAGGTCTGATAAATTATATAAATACAAAATAATTAATTTATTATTGGAAATCCTATTAATCAAATTGACCTATATGGATACAATTTGCTTTAATAGGATTTTTTGTGGATTAAAATAGATAATTATGTTAATATATTTGATACAAGATGATTTAGATAAAAATATATATAGAAAAAGGAGAAAAATATGTGGGTTATATACGCATTACTATCTGCAATTTTTGCTGCCTTGGTATCAATTCTTGCCAAAAAAGGTTTAGAGGGAATAAACTCTAACTTAGCAACAGCTATTAGAACCTTTGTTGTTCTTATTGCGGCTTGGGGTATTGTTTTTCTTACAGGAAAACATAAAGAGATTACCAATCTTACAAGTAAGAACTGGCGTTTTTTGATTTATTCCGGTTTAGCCACCGGTGCCTCTTGGCTCTTTTATTTTAGGGCCCTACAGCTTGGGGAAGCATCAAAAGTTGCCCCTATTGATAAATTAAGTGTTGTATTTACCATGGTATTGGCTTTTATATTCTTAGGTGAACAAGTTTCGGCAAAGGCAATTATAGGAGGATTATTAATTGCTGCAGGTACCTTAGTATTGGTTTTATAAATGAGTGTAACCTTTTTATATCCATCATCATAAGTTGAAATAGAACTTTATATAGGTGATGGTAATTTATATGAATGGTACGATACAGTATACAATTCGACCCTATGACACCTTATGGATGTTAGCACAAATATTTAATACCACTGTAGAGTCGATTATGCAGCTAAATCCGGGGTTAGATCCAAGAAGTCTTCAAGTGGGGCGAGTGATTACAATTAGACCCGGATTTCAGTATTATTCTTCATATCCCCAAGATAATGATATGATGGATGACATGATGGATGATGAATTTGGCAGTATGCTGCCGGATTTGATGGATTACTTCCATATGCTTTGGAGCCAGCATGTAATGTGGACTAGAATGGTAATGCTGGGTATTATCTTTGATCTTCCTGAGCTTGAATTTGCCACTGCAAGACTTCTTCGTAATGCCAGTGATTTTGCCAATGTACTGCGCATCTTTTATGGTAGTGATGTTGCACAGGAGTTTGAAAATCTCTTTAGAAACCATATAACAATTGCAGCGGAGTTTATACAGGCAGCCAAGGCAGGGGATAATAGTCAAGTAGAAGAAGTATGGCAAAGATGGGTTGACAATGGCAATCAGATAGCTGAATTTCTTGCTAGAATTAACCCCAATTGGAGTGTTGAGGATTGGAATGCAATGCTTATGGAGCATCTGGAGTTATTAGCTGATAATGTAATGCTTATGTTGGAGCAAAATTATCAAGCTTCCGTGGAAGGTTTTGATGAAATATTTACACAGGCTATGGAAATGGCAGATATGATGGCTGAAGGAATTGCTATGCAGTTTCCTGAACGATAGAGAATTAAGAGGCAAAAAGGATGATGCCAACTGGCAGCATCCTTTTTGCCTCTTAATTTTATTTTTTTAAAGTAAAAAGGAACTGTATTTATTAAATGTAATAAACTGTTAGTGATGGCATTTTAAAAGCTTATATAATTATAGAATAGGAGGTTTATATGTTATCACGGGCAGAATATATTAGGCAATCCCTTGAGACTCATTTGTTTTTTGGAAGAATTATGAAGGAACATTCTTTTTTCTTAGAAGTAGGTTTTACCCCCAGAGATGAGAAATTTACCAGACAGGCCGATGAACTTAGGATTGCTTTTGAAGAATTTCTGGCAGATTGTGTTGCACTGGCTGACGGAGTTATCAGTAAGACGGCCATAAAATCAGGAGAATTTGTTACTCAATATACCTTAGAAGCAGAGAAGTTGACGGAATTTTATACAGGAATACCTTTTAAGACTAAGATTACTCAGGCAGAGAAAAACTTAATGGCAGGCAGTGACTTCCATCCATTAATGGAACGGAAAGTATTTGCCTTAAATAGAAGAGCTCTATCTTTACTGGATAGTATTATTAGATTTAAAACAACAATCCTTAATGAAGTCTTAAATTGCAAAATGTTTACCCTTAACTATCCGCTTTTGATAGATCATATCTTAAGAGAAGCTAAGTTATACCGGCGGCTGATTCAAAAGCTTCAAGCAAGGGAATTTATTAATATTCAAAAAGAGGCATTGGATCAGGAGGCCTTCTGGAATCGAATCATGGCAGAGCATGCTAAGTTTATCCGGGGACTTCTAGATCCTTCTGAAGAAGAATTGTTTGATATAGCAGACCAATTTGGACAGGAATTTGATGAACTGACATGTAAAGCTAAAGAAGCCATGGATAAGACTACACCGACGGATCTTATGAGGATTACAGAGGAAAGTTTAGAAGCTACTAGGGAAATTCGTGATTTTAAAGGTCAGGCAACAGAAGGACTTTTAGACTGCAAAATAAAGTCCATAATATTACCGCTTCTGGCAGATCATACCTTAAGGGAAGCTAACCATTATATTAGACTTTTAAAAATTTTCCAATATAATAAATAAGCAAAACTGAATTTTTTCTTTCTTTCTGCAAACAATAGTAGGGTAAACTAATGCTTTGGAGGGAAAGAAAGATGCTTACAAGAAAAATGGATAAACCCAATGAAGGAATAAGATGTGTAGTTAATACCTGTGAATATTATATGAACGGCGACCATTGTGCCGCTGAGCAGATACAGGTAGAACCAAGAAATGCCAGTGATTCTGATCAAACAGACTGTGCTACTTTTAAAAAGAGGGATAGCTTTAGCTAATAAGAATAGGGGCAGACGGTATAACCGTGCCCCTAATTTTAATTATGGATTTTTATTTAAATAGATGAATTGTTCCTTCATCATTTAAGGTTTTAATAATGGTTGCAATTACCGGTAAAAGCAGTAAGCCCAGCACACCTATCAGTTGTGCCCCCACATACATTAAAACCAAGGTTATAATCGGATGAAGTCCTATTTGCTGTCCTACAATCTTTGGTTCTATGGTTTGCCTTACAGCTGTAATTACAATATAAAGGATAAGCATCCCTATACCAAGTTTGGTATTTCCCAGAATTAGGTTTATTATTGACCAGGGAATAAGGACTGCACCGGTACCAAGAATGGGCATTACATCAATAATAGCAATTAAGGCACCAAATATAAATGGATTAGGTATTTTCAGTATCCAAAATCCTATGGACAGTTCTAGGAAGGTAATAGATATAATGGCAGCGTAAGCCTTAATAAATTTGCCTATGGTTCCTAAACCATTATCCTTAAGTTTTACTATCATTTCTTTACGTTCTTCATTAAATTGACGGAGTATAAAATCAGATATCTTATAGTAATCAATAGTAAAAAAGAAAGATGATACTATAGTAAAAATCAGTTTAATTAAAATAGAGGGAACTCTTCCGGCAAAACCCGTTATGGTAGTTATAACTGCTGTGGAAGCATTTTTTACAAATGTAAATAAAGTATCACTAATATTAAGGGTAAATTCTTCAACATAGGTTCTTACATCGGGAAATTGTTCAATAATATTATGGGCTGTTTTTTCTATGGCCGGTTCTATGGCATATCGGTATAAATCAGGAAGCTGACCAAATAAATCTTTTAAGAAGGTAAATACCTTGGACCCGATTTTACTTATAATCATTATCAAAATACTATAAAAAATAATTAGAATTATAATAGAAACAAGGGAACGCTTAATACGGGTCTTTTTTTCTATATAGTCGATTATTTTCCTAAATAATATAGCAATTATTAAGCCTATTACAAAGGGCATAAGTAAGGGAAGGATATACTTAATAGCAATATATCCAAGCCCCAAAATAAATGCTATATAAATTACATGTAATAGAAATGCTTTCTGTTTTTCAATATTCATTAAGTAGACATACCTTTCTTGGATTTATATCAAATAGTTTCTTAGGAGTTTTTCATAACAATCTGTTCTATAATATCCGCGACATCTTCACAATTATCACAACATTTTTCTAGTCTATGTAGTATTTCTGTCCATGTCATTAATTCAACAGGATCTTTAGTAGAGGAATATAAATTACGCATCATCTCCATATAGAGGCCATCCCCTTCTTCCTCAAGGCGATTTATTTCTACAATCTTATTATGGAGAGATTTGGAATGTTTGAAATTTTGAAATTCTATCATAAGTTCATACACGGATTTACAACAGGTGGAAATAAGCTTAGTGAATTTTAAAACTTCTGCTCGAATACTTTTTATATTAAACATATTAATGAATAAAAGAACATCTTCAACTGAATCGGTCACATCGTCGATTTCTTGAGATAAGGTAATAATATCTTCCCGTTCTATGGGAGGAAGAAATTCTTTTACTAAGTGATTCATAATATCATGTTTTGCAAGATCTGCACTATGTTCGATTTCATGCATCTCTTTTACCCTATTAGGTAACTGGGAAGATTTAAATTCAGTCATGGTTTTATGGAGGATTTCTGCTGATGATAAGGAGTATTTTGATAAATTTACAAAAGCTTCAAAATAGTTAAATCCTTTTTTTCTCTTCATGATATTTAGTACCTTCCTTTGATTTATATTTATATTATGATTGATAATTTAACTTGTTATAGTCAGATGATATTATTTGATTTATTAGTAAGTATAGCCCTTTTATGTACTTTTAAAATAATCTCATAAATAGATGTGCCATAAGAAATCCTAGTAAACCGCAACCGGGAAAGGTTAGTATCCAAGCGGCAACCATTTCTCTTACAATACTCCAATTGACAGAGGAAATTCTTTTAGAAGCCCCTACACCCATAATTGCGGTAGTCTTAGTATGAGTAGTACTAACAGGAATTCCTGTTAAAGATGCTGCAAGAAGGCTGATTGCTGCGGCAGCGTCGGCAGAAAAACCTTGATATGTGTCTAGTTTTACCATACCCATACCTACGGTTTTAATAATTCGATAGCCTCCGATAGAGGTTCCCAGTGCCATAACAGCCGAACACAAAACCATAAGCCAGATGGGAATTTCTAATTGGGCAACACTGCCTTTTCCCCCGGAAAGGACAATTCCCAGCATGAAGATACCCATAAATTTTTGTCCGTCTTGGGCCCCATGCATAAAGGCCATGGCAGCTCCACCGGCAACCTGAGCGTTTTTAAAGAATTTGGTGGTTTTTCGTCGGTCCACATTTTTAAAAATAAAGCCGATTAGTTTAGTTACTCCAAAACCTAATCCAAATCCCAAAAGAGTGGACATAAACAGACCATATATAACATTGATCCATTCATTGCCGTTAATTCCTTTTCCACCCTGCAGGGCAATTGCTGCACCGGTAACTCCTGCAATAAGTGCATGGGATTCACTGGTAGGAATACCAAATGCCCAAGCAGCGGTAGCCCATACTACTATGGCAAATAAAGCTGCACAAAGTGCAACCAAAGCATTTTTGCTTTCGCCAAAGTTGACCATTTTAGATATGGTCTCTGCAACTGCCTTGTTTACCATAGTCATTATAAGGACACCTAAGAAGTTAAATACAGATGCCATTATAATTGCATTTCTAGGGGAGATAGCTCTAGTGGATACACAGGTAGCAATTGCATTGGGTGCATCTGTCCATCCGTTAACCAAAATAACCCCTAGTATTAATACAACTGTAATAAATAATGCAGGGTTAGACAGCTGCTGTAGGAAATCATTTAATGAGATTGTCATGATTATGCCTCCTATAGCATAAAAATATGTTATTTATTTCTACTATCAATAAAATAGTATCACTAAATTTATCCATAAGCAATATGAAATCTCAGAATGTATAATAATCAGATAATTTGTAAAAATTCTCATAACAATTATTATTTAATCATTGATTTTTATTAAGAAATCCTTTAATATATACTGTACTACTTTAAAGCGACGTATAGAAAAAGAGTTTCTATCTAAATGAATAAATACAAAATAATTGAAGGTGGTATTATTATGAGAAGTGATGCAGTAAAAAAAGGTATCAAACAAGCACCCCATAGATCATTATTTAATGCCTTGGGTTTTACCAAAGAAGAATTAAACAAACCACTAATAGGTATAGTAAGTTCACATAATGAGATTGTTCCGGGACATATTAATCTTGATAAAATAGTAGACGCTGTAAAAATAGGTGTCGCCATGGCCGGGGGTACGCCGGTAGTATTTCCTGCCATAGCGGTTTGTGACGGAATTGCTATGGGACACCAGGGGATGAAATATTCATTGGTGACCAGGGATTTGATTGCGGATTCTACTGAAGCTATGGCTATGGCCCATCAATTTGATGCCTTGGTTATGGTACCAAATTGTGATAAAAACGTACCTGGCTTATTAATGGCTGCGGCAAGGCTTAATATTCCTACAATCTTTGTCAGCGGAGGCCCTATGCTGGCAGGAAGGGTAAAAGGTAAAAAAACCAGTTTATCCAGTATGTTCGAGGCTGTAGGAGCTTATAGTGCCGGTAAAATGACAGCGGAGGAAGTAGAGGAATACGAGAACAAGGTATGTGCTTCTTGCGGATCCTGTTCGGGAATGTATACCGCAAACTCCATGAACTGCCTGACTGAGGCAATCGGCATGGGACTTAAGGGTAACGGAACCATACCGGCAGTATATTCAGAAAGAATCCGTCTGGCAAAACAGGCCGGCATGAAGATTATGGAGCTGCTTGAAAAAGATATTCGTCCAAGGGATATTATGACTAAGGAGGCCTTCTTAAATGCACTTACCGTAGATATGGCCCTTGGCTGTTCTACCAATACCATGCTTCATCTGCCTGCTATTGCCCACGAAGTAGGAATTGATTTAAATCTTGATATAGCCAATGAAATAAGTGCTAAGACTCCTAATCTATGTCATCTTGCCCCTGCCGGTCCTACTTATATGGAGGATTTAAATGAAGCCGGCGGCGTATATGCAGTAATGAATGAATTAAATAAGAAGGGACTTATACATACAGATTTAATTACCGTAACAGGAAAAACCGTAGGTGAGAATATTAATAACTGTATAAATTATGATCCTGAGGTAATCAGACCTATTGATAACCCTTACAGCCAAACCGGAGGCATCGCAGTACTTAAAGGTAATCTGGCCCCTGATAGCGGAGTGGTTAAGCGTTCTGCGGTAGCACCGGAGATGTTAAAACATGAAGGACCTGCCAGGGTATTTGACTGTGAAGAGGATGCTGTTGAAGCTATATTAGGAGGAAAGATAAATCCCGGGGATGTAGTGGTTATCCGTTATGAAGGACCCAAAGGGGGACCGGGAATGAGAGAAATGCTAAATCCCACCAGCGCAATTATGGGTATGGGTCTAGGTTCTAGTGTGGCACTTATAACCGACGGACGTTTCTCAGGAGCTTCTAGGGGAGCTTGTATAGGCCACGTATCTCCTGAAGCTGCAGTGGGCGGCAATATTGCCCTGGTTGAAGAAGGAGATATTATAAGCATAGATATAGAAAATAATGCCCTTAATTTCCTTGTATCAGATGAAGAACTAGAAAGAAGAAGAGCAAATTGGCAACCCCGTAAACCAAAGATTACTACAGGATATCTGGCCCGTTATACGGCTATGGTTACCTCCGGTAACCGCGGTGCTATCCTAGAAGTACCTAAGACTGATTGATGGAGGTGTTTGATATGGAGTTAAATGGATCTCAAATTGTTATAGAATGTTTAAAAGAGCAGGGAGTTGATACTGTATTTGGCTATCCCGGCGGTGCCATATTAAATATTTACGATGAGCTTTATAAGCACAGTGACGAGATTAGGCATATTCTCACTTCTCATGAACAAGGGGCTGCCCATGCGGCGGACGGATATGCCAGAGCCACCGGTAAGGTAGGAGTCTGCATGGCAACTTCTGGTCCCGGTTCCACCAATTTAGTAACCGGTATAGCTACCGCTTATATGGACAGTGTTCCCATGGTTGCCATTACAGCCAATGTAGCCGTAGATTATCTGGGAAGAGACTCCTTTCAGGAGACAGATATAGCCGGTATAACCATGCCTATTACAAAGCATAACTTTATAGTTAAGGATATTACAAAACTGGCAGACACCTTAAGAAGGGCATTTCGTATAGCACAAAGCGGAAGGCCCGGCCCTGTCTTGGTTGATATTACAAAGGACGTAACTGCTCCTAGCACAAAGACAAAATTTGAAAGAGTAGAAATTCCCCCTATAGAGCCCAGTAGGAATCAGATTTCAGCCGATGATTTAGAGGCGGCAGTTAAAATGATTAAAAAGTCGAAAAAGCCCTTTGTTTTTGTAGGAGGCGGTGCCGTAATATCCAATGCCTATGAAGAATTGAAGGAATTTGTAGAAAAAGTAGATGCCCCTGTAGCAGATACCTTGATGGGTAAAGGTGCCTTTGACGGTACTGATTCTAGATATACAGGTATGGTAGGTATGCATGGAACCAAAGCCTCTAATCTTGGAATTACCCAATGTGATTTGCTTATAGCCATCGGTGTCAGATTTTCTGACAGAGTTACAGGGAATGCTAAGAAATTTGCCAGAAAGGCAAAAATTCTTCACATTGATATAGATCCGGCAGAAATTAATAAGAATGTTTCTGCCCATCAGTGGATTGTAGGTGACGTTAAAGAGGTTTTAAAAAGACTAAATGGGATGCTTGAGCAGCAGGACCATAAAGAATGGCTGGCTCAAATCGGTGACCTGAAGGAGAAATTCCCCTTAAAATACAGGAAAGATATCTTGACCGGACCTTATATCTTAGAGAAGCTATATGAACTTACAGAGGGGAAGGCAATAATTTCCACGGAGGTAGGCCAGCATCAGATGTGGGCAGCCCAGTTTTATAAATACACTTCACCCAGAACCTTTATTACATCCGGTGGATTAGGAACCATGGGTTATGGACTGGGGGCTTGTATAGGTGCAAAAATAGGCAGGCCTGATCAAAAAGTTATTAATATTGCCGGTGACGGTTGCTTTAGAATGAATATGAACGAAATTGCCACGGCAACCCGATATAATATTCCGATAATTGAAATAATATTTAATAACCGTGTCCTTGGAATGGTTCGTCAATGGCAGACCTTATTCTATGGAAAGAGATATTCTCACACCAATCTTAATGATAAGGTGGATTTTGTTAAACTGGCTGAGGCAATGGGGGCAAAGGCATATAGAATAAGCAAGCCTGAGGAAGTAGAAGGAGTATTAAAGGAAGCCTTATCATTAAATGAACCGGTTTTAATTGACTGTATAATTGACTGTGACGAGAAAGTATGGCCTATGGTAGCTCCGGGAGCTCCCATTGATGAGGTATTCTCAGAAGAGGATTTAACTGACAAATAATTTAGATTCAGATATTGACAAAAAAATAACATAGTTCTATAATTAAAGCTATACTTTAACTGACTAAAGTTATAAAAGATTACATTAGAACAGTAATTAAAAGGTCTAAGGGAGGATATGATCATGGGAAGAATTTATAATTTTTCAGCAGGTCCCGCTGTACTTCCTGAAGAGGTATTAAAGGAAGCAGCAGAGGAAATGCTTGATTACAATGGTTATGGAATGTCTGTTATGGAGATGAGTCATAGATCCAAGGCATTCGAGGGTATAATTAATGAAGCTGAGAAAGATTTAAGGGAACTTATGAATATTCCTGATAATTATAAGGTTTTGTTTCTGCAGGGTGGAGCCAGTCAGCAGTTTGCGGCAGTTCCGATGAATCTTATGAAGAATAAGGTGGCAGATTATATTATAACAGGGCAATGGGCTAAGAAAGCCTATCAGGAAGCCTTAATATATGGAAAGGCCAATGCCATTGCTTCTTCTGCAGACAAAACATTTTCCTACATACCCGATTGTTCTGATTTGCCTATATCAGAAGAGGCAGACTATGTTTATATTTGCGAGAATAATACCATCTACGGAACTAAATATAAAACACTTCCGAATACCAAGGGTAAACCCCTTGTTGCTGACTTATCCTCCTGTATCTTATCAGAACCGATTGATGTAACAAAATACGGTCTTATATTCGCAGGAGTTCAAAAGAATGTCGGACCTGCCGGTGTAGTTATTGTAATAATAAGAGAAGATTTAATAAGCGAAGATACATTACCTGCTACTCCCACCATGCTAAAATATAAAATTCATGCAGATAATAAATCCTTATATAATACTCCTCCGGCATACGGTATCTATATCTGCGGAAAGGTATTCAAATGGATTAAAAATATGGGTGGCCTTGAAGCTATGAAAGCAAGAAATGAGAAAAAGGCAAAAATCCTATACGATTACCTAGACCAAAGTAAATTATTTAAGGGAACTGTAGTAAAAGAAGACCGTTCCTTAATGAATGTACCCTTTGTAACAGGTGATGCTAATTTAGATGCCAAGTTTGTTAAGGAGGCAAAGGCTGCAGGCTTAGAGAACCTAAAAGGCCATAGAACTGTAGGTGGTATGAGAGCCAGCATATATAACGCCATGCCAATAGAAGGTGTTGAAGCCTTAGTGGATTTTATGAAGAAGTTTGAAGAGGAAAATTTGTCTTAAGATAGACTATATATATAAAATAAAGCTATGTGTGGAAGGAGAGAAAGGAATATGAAGTATAGCTGTCTTAACCCCATTGCACCGATAGGCTTGAATATTTTTTCAGACAGTTATGAAAATACAGATAATGTAGATGAAGCTGATGTTATTCTGGTAAGAAGTGCAAGTATGCATGATATGGAATTTTCAGATAACCTAAAGGCCATAGCAAGAGCCGGAGCAGGTTATAATAATATACCAATCGAAAAATGTGCAGAAAAGGGTATAGTGGTATTTAACACACCGGGGGCTAATGCTAACGGTGTTAAAGAATTAGTAATTGCAGGTCTTATATTGGCCTCCCGTGATATAATAGGGGGAGTTAACTGGGTTCAGTCCATAAAGGACCAACCGGATGTGGCTAAACTAGTTGAAAAAGGCAAGAAGCAATTTGTCGGTAAGGAGTTAAAGGGAAAGAAGCTGGGAGTAATAGGTCTTGGAGCCATAGGGGTATTGGTGGCAAATGCCGCAACCCATTTAGGAATGACCGTATATGGCTACGATCCTTTTATTTCCGTAGACAGGGCTTGGAGCTTATCAAGAAGTGTTATTCATGTAAAGAACAGAGAAGATATATATAGAGATTGTGATTACATTACTGTACATACCCCTTTAATTGAGGATGATGACCCTAACAGCAATACTAAGGAAATGATTAATAAAGAATCCATAGGAAAGATGAAAGATGGGGTTGTTATACTGAATTTCTCCAGGGGACTTTTAGTAAATGACAATGATATGGAAGAAGCCTTAAAATCCGGTAAAGTGGCTAAATATGTAACGGATTTTCCTAATGATAAGACTGCAAATATGGAAGGGGTTATTGCTATCCCTCATCTGGGAGCTTCTACAGAAGAATCAGAAGATAATTGTGCCATGATGGCTGTAAAGCAGCTTATGGATTATATAGAGAACGGAAACATCAAAAATTCTGTGAATTTTCCTAACTGTGATGCAGGAGAATGTGTTTCTGAGGGACGGATAACTATTCTGCACAGAAATATTCCAAAAATGCTGACTCAGTTTACAGCGGCCATTTCTGTTTTGGATGTCAATATAGCAAACCTGGTCAATAAAAGTAGAGGAAACTATGCTTATACTGTAATTGATGTAGATACATCAGTAAATGGTGAAGTAGTTAAAAAGCTAAAAGACATTGAAGGTGTGCTAAAAGTTAGAGTGGTTAAATAGTTTAAATGATTTAATAGGGGTTACTGATACTGTCGGTAACCCTTTAAAATTATAAAAAAATGCTTAAAAAAAATTGGATTACTTGCAATTAATGTTTTGTTGACTTATTATATTCAATATAAGTCAAGCTAATATCAAAAGTAAGTTTAAGGAGAATAGATTAATATGGCAAGAGTAAAACCCTTTCGGTGTATAAGGCCAGCAAAAGAACTTGCACATAGGATAGCTGCTCTTCCTTATGATGTTTATAGCAGAAAAGAAGCTAAGGAGGAAATTGGCAGGGAACCCCTATCCTTTTTAAGGATTGACAGGGCAGAGACTAATTTTAGTGATGATGTGGATACCTATGATCCTAAGGTATACGATAAGGCAAAAGAACTGCTGGATGAAATGATTAATGACGGCAGTTTTATTTCTGATAATGAAGAGTGTTACTATGTATATGAGCAAGTGATGGATGGCCGGGCCCAGACAGGCTTAGTAGCTTGTTCATCCATAGATGATTATATTAATAATGTAATTAAAAAACATGAAAATACTAGGGAAGAAAAAGAGCTTGACAGGATAAAACATGTAGATATTTGTAATGCCCAGACAGGGCCTATATTTTTAGCTTACCGCTCACAGGCAAGAATAAATGATGTAATTGATAAAGTTAAGAAAGAAGAAGCTCTTTATTACTTCACATCGGCAGATGGAATTGGACATCATGTATGGAGAATTTCAGACAAAGAACAGATTGAGATAATACAAAATAGCTTTAGTAATTTACAGGACTTATATATTGCAGATGGCCATCATAGGGCGGCTTCTGCTGTTAAAGTTGGCTTAAAAAGAAGAGAAGATAATCCGGGATATACAGGGGATGAGGAATTTAATAGCTTTTTGACTGTATTATTTCCCCATGATCAACTAAAAATCTTGCCCTATAACAGAACCGTTAAGGATTTAAACGGATATAGCAGCGAAGAGTTTATTAATAAACTAGAGTCTGCTTTTATTGTAGAAAAGTTAGGAAGGAATCCATATGCCCCCGATAAAAAAGGGGAATTTGGTATGTTTTTGGAGGGAATGTGGTACAGGCTAAAGGCAAAGGAAGATATTACAGGCAGTAAGGATCCTGTAAAAGCCTTAGATGTATCTATTCTTCAGGATTATTTATTAGGCCCTATTTTAGGCATAGCAGATCCCAGAACTGATAATAGAATTGACTTTATAGGGGGAATTCGGGGACTTATCGAACTTGAAAGGAGAGTATCCACGGATATGAAGGTGGCATTTTCTATGTATCCTACATCCATAGAAGAGCTTTTTGCCGTATCTGACGCCGGAAAACTTATGCCCCCAAAATCCACTTGGTTTGAACCTAAACTTAGAAGTGGCCTATTTATTCATTCCTTAGATTGAGTATTTTTTAATTTATATAAATCAATTCACACATAGGAGGTAAATTATGAAGAATTTAAGAGGTACTAAAACTTTAGAAAATTTAATGAAGTCTTTTGCTGGGGAATCTCAGGCAAGAATGAGATACACATATTATGCTTCTGTTGCAGGTAAAGAGGGTTATAAACAGATTCAAAATATTTTCTTGGAGACTGCTGAAAATGAGAAGGAGCATGCAAAAGTCTTCATGAAATTGGCATTACAATATCTTGACGGTGAAAATCCTGCACCGGTTGAAATTAATGCTACATATCCTTTTGCTTATGGTGATACTGTTGCTAACTTAAAGGCTGCGGCAGCGGGAGAGCATGAGGAAAGTGAAGTAGATTATCCGGCTTTTGCCAAGATTGCCAAAGAAGAAGGATTTGATGAAATAGCAGAGCGTTTCCTTTTAATTGCCGATGTAGAAAAGCATCATGAGGAAAGATACCTGAAACTCTTAGAAAATATTGAAAACGGTACTGTATTTAAGAAAGACGGTAAGGTATTCTGGAAATGTTTAAATTGCGGTTATGTTCATGAAGGGGATGCTGCTCCTATTGAGTGTCCTGCATGTAAGCATTCCCAGGCATATTTCCAGCTACTGGATGATTGTTTCTAAAAACTCCTTGATTTATACCCGGCTGGGTTTCCCATCCGGGTATATTATTTAAACTGATATGTAGATAATAGTGCCATTTAATTTTTATAAAATAATTTATCTTTCCTATATAATTAACTTATGATAAAATATACAAAATAATCAAAAATCTATAGTGAATATACAATATAAAAAAGGGAGACAAACTATGGGTAATTTATTTAATATGGATAATCCGTTTTTCCAAGCGCTTAGTAAATTATGTGATATGCTTTTTATAAGTATCGCCTATATATTCTTATGCATTCCTATAATTACAATAGGACCTGCAACTACAGCCTTATATTATGCGGTTGTAAAGGTTATACGCAGGGAAAGAGGATATATTTTCAGGGAGTTTTTCAAGTCATTTAGATTGAATTTTAAAAAGGGAGCCATTATAGGTATTGTGCTTACTTTTGTCTTTATAATCCTTGGCTTTGATCTTGTGTATGCATGGGGACTTACAGAGCCGGACAGTAGTAAAGGTTCTCTTTTGATGGGGGTATTTATAGGAATTACATTTTTGGCAGTTAGCTTTTCCATCTATGTATTCCCTATTCTTTCAAGATTTGATATGACAGTAAAGCAGCTTTTTAAGGCGGCTTCTTATATGTCTATGAGACATATACCATATACTTTACTTATGATTTTAGTTAATGCTTTAGTGGTAGTCATTGTCATTTTCGTTTTCCCATTTATTTTTATTGCTCCGGCAACGGCTACACTAATTAACTCTCTTATGATGGAGAGGATATTTAAGAAATATATGCCAGAATCAGATGGTCCCGGAGAAGAAACCGGTAAGGATGAATGGTATCTGGAGTAAGTAGGGAGAGGAGTACACATGTCAGAAAGATTAACTGATATTTTCGGCATTGACGTATTTAACGAAACGGTAATGTTAGAAAGACTGCCAAGGAAAGTCTATTATGCTCTTAAAAAGACCATAGAAAATGGAGAAGACTTAGACCCCTATGTAGCAGAGGTTGTGGCAAGTGCAATGAAGGAATGGGCCATAGAGCGGGGAGCAACCCATTATAGCCATTGGTTTCAGCCCATGACCGGAGTTACTGCACAAAAGCATGATTCTTTTCTTTCTACTACCAGAGACGGGAAAGTTATAATGGAGTTTTCGGGAAAAGAATTAATTAAGGGAGAACCGGATGCCTCTTCATTTCCCTCAGGGGGGCTACGTGCCACATTTGAAGCTAGAGGTTATACTGCTTGGGACTGTACTTCTCCGGCCTTTTTAAGAAGGGATGCTTTAGGTGTAACCCTATGTATTCCTACTGCCTTTTGCTCATATAACGGTGAGGCACTGGATATGAAGACACCTCTGCTTAGATCCATGGAGGCTCTAAGTATACAGGCTGTCCGTATCCTAAAACTTTTTGGCCATGATGACGTGAAACAGGTTAGCCCCTCGGTGGGAGCTGAGCAGGAGTATTTTCTGATTGATAAAGCTAAATACTTAAAGCGGGATGATCTTATATATTCAGGAAGAACTTTATTTGGTGCCATGCCTCCTAAAGGTCAGGAACTGGAAGATCATTATTTTGGATCTATTAAAGAGCGGGTAGCTTCCTTTATGAAGGAAATAAATATTGAACTGTGGAAGATGGGTGTAACTGCTAAAACACAGCATAATGAGGCTGCTCCTGCACAATATGAATTGGCACCGATTTTTACTACGGCCAATATTGCTACCGACCATAACCAACTGGTTATGGAGTACATGAAAAGAGTAGCAAATCGTCATAATTTAGCATGTTTGCTCCATGAAAAACCCTTTGCCGGGGTAAATGGATCAGGAAAGCATAATAACTGGTCTATGATTACCGATACCGGTAAAAATCTACTTGATCCCGGTAAAACACCCCATGAAAACATTCAATTTTTACTATTTTTAGTTGCGGTAATAAAAGCTGTTGATCTTCATGCAGATCTTCTTAGATTATCAGCTGCAAATCCGGGCAATGACCATAGGCTTGGAGAAGATGAGGCTCCTCCTGCCATTATATCTATCTATATAGGTACCCAGCTTGAGGATGTCTTAAACCAGATAATGAAGAACGGTGAAGCTAAAACATGTATGAAAGGTGGCAGACTAAATGTAGGGGTTCATACAATTCCCGAACTATATAAGGATGCTGCCGACAGAAATCGCACTTCTCCTTTTGCCTTTACCGGTAATAAATTTGAATTTAGAATGGTTGGGGCTTCTATGTCAGTGGCAACAGCCAATACCATAATTAATACTATAGTGGCTGATGTCCTAAGTGATATGGCTGATGAACTAGAAAAGGCCGAGGACATAAATTTAGCCATTCATCAGTTGATAAAAAGAACCATAACTGAGCATCACCGAATAATATATAGCGGAAACGGATATTCAAAAGAATGGGTAGAGGAGGCTAAAAGACGGGGACTGCCCAATATAAAATCTATGGTAGAGGCTATAGATAGCTTAGTTACCGATAAAGCTATTAAATTATTCGGAAAGCATAAGGTATTTTCAGAATCTGAGCTGGTTTCACGAAGGGATATTTTATACGATTCATATTCTAAAGCTATTAATATTGAAGCTAAGACCATGATTCGGATGGCAAGCGTTCAATATATACCTGCTGTGATTAAATATACAAAGATGCTGGCCGATTCTATTAATAGTGTAAAGGCAGCAATGCCTGAGGCTGATATATCGGTACAAGAAGAACTACTTATGGAAAGCTCAAAGCTTTTATCAGAGGCAAGGTTTGCCTTAAATAACTTAAAAAAACTGGTAGAAGAGGCAGCAGGAAGCCTTAATGGGGCAGAAAGAGCAAGGTTTTATTATTATGAAATTGTACCTGCCATGAAGGCTCTTCGTTCACCTATTGATAAGCTGGAGTGTATAGTAGATAAGGATTTATGGCCGCTTCCCTCATATGGAGATCTTTTATACGAATTATAAAAAAAATCATAAAATTAAGCCATGGGGCTGTTTCAAAATGAACTTAAATGTTATTTTGGGACAGCCTTTTTACTTTCTTATGTCTTGTTATCAAAAAAAATTCTTGACATAGTATATATTATGATATATATTTTGATTATCAAAATATTTGCTATACAAAGTAAATATTGATACTTTTACCTTATTACTTAGGAGTGAAATATGTGAAGGAAAAATTCATAGAAATCAATAAGATACTGGTGGAGATATATGACGATATTATTAGGATTGAAGAGTACTCCATAAAAAGCGGTGTATTTAAAGACCTTTCTATAACTGAAATCCATACCTTGGAGGCAGTGGGCTTATATGGGTCTAAGACTATGTCAGAAATAGCAGCAGCACTTGAAATTACCATGGGAACATTAACAACGGCTATAGATAAGTTAATAAAAAAAGGTTATGTGGAACGAAGCAGAAGTCAAATTGATAGGAGAATAGTCAATGTAAGTCTGACCAATAAGGGAAAATTAGCTTACCGTATTCATGAGAAGTTCCATCTGGATATGGTAAAAGCTATTATGAACGATTTTACTTCTGAAGAGGAAGAGGTATTACTTTGTGCACTCCAAAAATTAAATAGTCATTTGAAGGAAATCTATAAGTCATCAAAAAATAAAAGCAGTTAGTCTGATAGGAGGACACATAAATGAGCCAGGCAGCAATAATCGGCACAGGAAGTTTTGTGCCGAATCAAATAATGACCAATAATGATTTAAGTAATATAGTTGAAACCAGTGATGAGTGGATTAAAACTAGGACAGGAATCAGTGAACGGAGAATTTCTACGGGGATGAGCACAGCAGATATGGCTTATGAAGCCGGACTAAGAGCCCTTGAAAGTGCCAATCTTAAAGCTGAAGAGATAGATTTAATAATATGTGCAACCATAACACCGGATTTTTTTATGCCATCTTGTGCCTGTATGGTCCAGGAGAGGTTAAAAGCGGTAAATGCAGCAGCCTTTGATCTGACTGCCGCATGTACCGGCATGATATATGGAATTGTAACAGGAGAGCAGTTTATAAAAAGCGGTATGTATCGAAACATACTGGTAATAGGTACCGAGACCTTATCTAAGGTTCTAGATTGGGAAGATCGTTCAACCTGTGTATTGTTTGGAGACGGGGCCGGAGCCGTAGTTATATCTTTATCAGAAAAAGGCGGTAAACTTATGGCCTCCAATTTAGAAGCCGATGGCAGTAAGTATGATCTTTTGACCTGCCAGGCTATGCCTTTAAGAAATCCTTATATTGAAGATTTAGAAGAGGAGCCTGTGCTACCTAAGATAAGGATGCATGGACAGGAAGTCTTTAGATTTGCCGTTCACACAATTACGGGCAATATAAAAACCCTATTAAAAAAGACAGAGCTTACTAAGGAGGATATCAACTACATTATTCCCCATCAGGCAAACCAAAGAATTATTGAGCAGGCTTCAAAACATACCGGTATACCTATGGAACGATTTTTTATGAATTTAAACCGATACGGTAACACTTCTGCCGCCAGTATAGGAATAGCTTTAGATGAACTGGTAAGAAGCGGGAAAATAAATTCCGGCCACAAGCTGGTCTTGGTTGGTTTCGGTGGAGGAATGACCGCAGGTTCCATGCTATTAGAATGGAATTAATATATATTTTAATAACTAAAATAAAAAATCATACAAGCTAAAAGGAGGATTTTTATCATGGATTTAAATAAGGTTAAAGAAGTAGTAGCAGAACAGTTAGGTGTGGATGTGGCAGAGCTAAAGCCGGAAACATCACTAAAGGATGATTTAAATGCAGACTCCCTAGATTTATTTCAGATTATCATGAGTCTGGAGGAAGAATTTGATATTGAAATACCCACAGAGGATACTGAAAATATAGATACTATCGGTGATATAGAAGCCTATCTTGAAAAAAGACAGGAAGAAAATTAAGAATATAGGAGTTTTAATAATGAAATCACGTATTTGTGAGATGTTAAAAATCGAATATCCCATATTTCAAGGGGCCATGGCATGGATTGCCAATGCTTCCTTAGCGGCGGCAGTATCAGAGGCCGGTGGGCTTGGGATTATTGCAGGTGGTACGGCACCGGTAGACTTAATACGGGAAGAAATAAGAAAGGCCAAAAAGGCCACATCTAAGCCAATCGGTGTAAATATAATGCTCCTTAGTGAGCATGCCGATGATATGGCTAAGATGGTATGTGAAGAAGGAATTAAGGTGGTTACAACAGGGGCAGGTACTCCCGGAAAATATATGGACATGTGGAAAGCCCATGATATTAAGGTGATACCGGTGGTACCTTCAGTAGCCATAGCAAAGCGAATGGTAAGAAGCGGAGCCGATGCGGTAATAGCAGAAGGAACGGAAGCCGGAGGTCATGTGGGAGAGCTTACCACCATGGTGCTTGTTCCTCAAATAGTTGATGCGGTTGACGTTCCGGTTATAGCCGCAGGTGGTATAGGAGACGGCAGGGGCCTTGCGGCGGCCTTTATGTTGGGAGCCGAAGCAGTTCAATTGGGAACCAGATTTCTTACCGCCTATGAATGTACGGTACATGAAAACTATAAAAGTAAGATTTTAAATGCTAAGGATATAGATACTGTTGTAACAGGACGGCGCAGCGGGCATCCGGTAAGGATACTAAAGAATAAATTAAGCCGCAGCTTTATGAAGCTGGATGAAGAGAGGGCACCCCTTGATGAGTATGAAAAGCTGGGGGCAGGGGCTCTTAAAAGAGCAGTTATTGACGGTGATATGGATTATGGCAGCATTATGGCCGGTCAGATTGCGGCCATGGTGAATAAAGAAGAAAGCTGTAAGGATATAATTATGGATTTAATTACCCAAGCAAATAAGCTGCTAGGTAAAAGTAAGGACTAATCTGGGAGGATTTTATGAATAAGATTGCCTATATATTTTCGGGGCAGGGGTCGCAATATATCGGCATGGGAAAAGAACTCTATGATAATTTTCCTGAGTGTAGGAATGTTTTTGATGAGACCGATAAATGCCTTGGAATAAAACTTTCAGAGATGATTTTTGAAGGAAATAAGGAAGATTTAAATAGGACAGAGTATACACAGCCTGCTATTGTAACTATGTCTTTGGCAGCCTATAAGGCCATATCAAAGTATAATATTAAGCCATTTGTAACGGCAGGCTTAAGCCTGGGGGAATATACTGCCTTAACAATAAGCGGTGTATTTACTCAGTCTCAGGTAATTCCTTTGGTACAAAAAAGGGGAAGATTTATGCAGGAGGCTGTACCGGAAGGAAAGGGTAAGATGTGTGCCATTATTGGGCTTGAGGAAGAAAAAGTAAGAGAGGCTTGTAATGAAGCTTTAGATTACGGTATTGTAGAGCCGGCTAATTTTAATTGTCCGGGACAAATTGTTATCGGGGGAGAGGTTAAGGCAGTAGATATGGCAGCAGATATTGCTAAAAAGAAGGGGGCTAAAAGATGCCTTGATCTTATCTTAAGTGCACCTTTTCATACAAGCATGCTAAATCCTGCAGCCGAAAATCTTAAGAAAGAGCTGGAAGATATAAGTCTTGGTCAGTTGAATATACCGGTAATATCCAATGTTACATCTGATTATATACAAGCTGTGGATGAGATTAAGGATTTACTCTATAGGCAGGTAATGAGTAGTGTATTATGGGAGCAGACCATAAGAAGGATGATCAGTGACGGAGTAAAGCATTTTGTTGAACTGGGACCGGGAAGGACCTTATCAGGTTTTGTAAAAAAAATAGACAGAAGTTTAAATGTCTACAATGTAGAAGACCTGGCCTCCCTAAAAAAAGCAACTATAGCTTTAGAAACAGTAGGATAGAATTATTATTTATAGAAATGGAGTCTGATATGCTGAAAGGAAAAACTGCTATTATAACCGGTGCCGGAAGGGGCATAGGAAGGGCAATAGCCCTACAATTTGCTGAACATGGAGCTAAAGTGGTAATTAATTACAGAAGCAGTATTACACAAGTCGAGGAACTGCTACAAACCATATTAGATTCTGGGGGCAAAGCAATAGCTATTAAGGCTGATATCAGTAAGGAAGAAGAAGCCAAGAAATTAATAGAAGAAGCAGTAAGTAAATATAAAACCATAGACATCTTAGTTAATAATGCCGGTATAAATAAAGATAATCTTCTGATGAGAATGTCTGAGGAAGAATTTGATGCAGTTATGAATATAAATCTAAAAGGCACATTTTTTTGCATGAAGCACGCTGCCAAAGTAATGCTAAAGCAAAGGTTTGGCAAAATAATAAATATATCCTCTGTTGTAGGGATAGCAGGTAATATAGGCCAAGCAAATTATGCTGCATCAAAAGCCGGAGTCATAGGAATGACTAAGTCTGCCGCAAGGGAATTGGCAAAAAGGGGCATAACTGTAAATGCAGTAGCACCGGGGTTTATAAAGACAGATATGACACAAGCCCTACCTGAGAAAGTAAAGGAAGCCAGTATAGCAGCCATTCCCCTTGGCCGTTATGGTGAGGCCAGTGAGGTGGCAGGGGTTGTAAGTTTTCTGGCATCTGATGCCGCAAGCTATATAACGGGCCAAGTTCTGCAAGTAGACGGCGGAATGTTAATGTAACAAAATAATGAAGGGCATGAGCAATATTCTTGCCCATGGCAGCATGGAGGTAAAAAGCTATGAATCATAGAGTTGTCATAACAGGCATGGGAGCAATTACACCAATAGGTAATAATGTAGAGGATTTTTTTGATAATGTAAAGGCCGGAGTATGTGGGATTGATTATATCACAAATTTTGATACAGAATCATATGCGGTTAAGCTGGCGGCACAGGTAAAGAATTTTGATGCTAAGTCTTATATTGATTTTAAAGAAAGCAGAAGAATGGATCGATTTTCACAGTTTGCCGTTGCGGCAGCAGCCCAGGCAATTAATGATTCCGGTATTGACTTAGATAAATTAGATAGAGGCCGTTTTGGGGTAATTGTAGGCTCCGGTATAGGTGGTATTGAAAGTATTGAAAAGGAAGCAAGGGCCCTTTCTGTTAAGGGACCAAGAAGGGTAAATCCCTTATTTATACCAATGATAATCACCAATATGGCAGCAGGTAATATTGCAATAAAATTTGGGGCCCAAGGTGTATGTACTAATGTTGTTACAGCCTGTGCCACCGGTACCCATTGTATAGGTGAGGCCTTTAGAAATATTAAGCATGGATATGCAGATGTGATACTGGCAGGAGGTACCGAGGCTTCTATAACACCCCTTGGAATTGCAGGTTTTAGCACCCTTACGGCCTTATCCTTAAGTAAGGATCCCCTACGGGCCTCCATACCTTTTGATAAAGATAGGGATGGTTTTGTAATGGGGGAAGGAGCAGGTATTTTGCTTATAGAAGAATATGAGCATGCAAAAAGAAGGGGCGCTAAAATTTATGCTGAAATAGTCGGTTATGGAGCAACCTGTGATGCTTACCATATTACTGCCCCTTCTCCCGACGGACACGGGGGTGCAGTATCCATGATAAATGCCATGAAGGAAGCAGGTATAGAAGCTAAGGATATTTCTTATGTAAATGCCCACGGAACCAGTACTCCCATAAATGACAGATTAGAGACCTTGGCCATGAAAGCAGCCTTTGGTGATGAAGCCTATAATATACCTGTAAGCTCAACCAAATCCATGATTGGCCATCTGCTGGGGGCTGCCGGTGCAGTGGAAGCCATAACCTGTATAAAAGCCATTGAAGAATCCTTTATACCGGCAACCATAGGTTTACTTAAGACCGATGAGGAATGTGACTTAGACTATGTACCCCTAAAAGGAAGGAAGGCTAAACTGTCATATGTTATGAGTAATAGTTTAGGTTTTGGGGGACACAATGCCAGCTTAATATTTAAAAATATGGAGGTATAGTTATGGAGTATAAGGAAATAATCGGTCTGATACAGGAAATGACCAGAACCGGCCTAAGTAGGATTAAGATAGAAAAGGAAGACTTTAAAATAATACTTGAAAAGGAAAATCAAGAAAAAAAGAATATCCCTAATGTGGTAGAAGAAAGCGGCAATAAGGATAAACAGGAAAATACTGTACAGGCACCGGTACCGGTTATGGAAGAAAAGAAGGATGAAGTTGTGGCCGGTAAAAAAATTCTGTCGCCTATGGTGGGAACTTTTTATGCCCAACCGGCACCGGATAAGCCTCCTTATGTTAAGGTTGGTGATAAGGTGAAAAAAGGACAGATTGTCTGTATTATAGAAGCTATGAAGCTGATGAATGAAATTGAAAGTGAAGTAGAGGGAGAGATAGTTGAGTGTTTGGTTGAGAACGAAGAGATGGTGGAATATGGCCAGCCTCTCTTTCTCCTAAAATAAAATAAGGTAAAATATGTAAAAAGTTATTGATATTCTTGATGAAAGGGATTATTATGTTAAATGTAGATGAAATACAAAAAATAATACCCCACCGTCCACCTTTTCTTTTGGTTGACCGTATAGATAAGTTAGAACCGGGAATCCGTGGTGTGGGTAGAAAATGTGTTACTATGGATGAACCATACTTTGTAGGACATTTTCCGGGGAAAGCTGTTATGCCGGGGGTTATTATTTTGGAAGCCCTTGCCCAGACCGGGGCAATAGTTATGCTTTCCTTAGAGCAATATAAAGGAAAAATTCTTTATTTCGGAGGTATGGATAAGGTGAAATTCAGACGTCAAGTAGTACCGGGAGATGTTCTGACCCTTGACGTTGAAATTATTAAACATAAGGGAAACTTTGGTGTAGGTTCTGCAGTTGCCTATGTTGAGGATCAGGTAGCAGTAGAGGCAATCTTGACATTTGCCATTGGAGAGTAGCAAAGGGTTATTCTTCAGCACAGTTAAGGAGAATCAGGATGTTTCATAAAATATTAATTGCAAATCGTGGAGAAATTGCAGTCAGAATTATCCGTGCCTGCAGAGAGCTAGGAATAGGAACTGTTGCCGTATATTCCGAAGCGGACAAAGAAGCTTTACATGCCTTAATGGCCGATGAGGCTATATGTATCGGTCCCGATAAATCTAAAGACAGCTATTTAAATATGCAAAATATTATAAGTGCCACAGTTCTTACGGGAGCCACAGCTATACATCCGGGTTTTGGCTTTTTATCAGAAAACAGCTCCTTTGCCAGAATGTGTGAAGACTGTAATATAACCTTTATTGGGCCGGATGCTGATACTATTGATTTGCTAGGAAGTAAATCAAAAGCCAGAGAGACCATGTTAAAAGCCGGAGTACCGGTGGTGCCGGGCTCTGAAGGGGAGATTAATAATATTAAAGAAGCAGCTAAACTGGCTGATAAAATAGGCTATCCCATTATGATTAAAGCTTCAGCCGGAGGCGGGGGAAAAGGAATGAGGGCAGTATATTCTGCAGGTGATTTGGAAAATGCTATTATTTCCGCTAAGAACGAAGCCAAAGCAGCCTTTGGTGACGATAAGGTATATATGGAAAAATTAATAATTAATCCAAAACATGTAGAGTTTCAGATTTTAGCAGACAAATATGGAAATGTAATACATCTAGGTGAAAGGGACTGTTCTGTCCAAAGAAGAAATCAGAAAATAATGGAGGAATCCCCCTGTGCAATTATGAGTAGTGAACTGCGCAGTAAAATGGGAAATGCTGCCGTAAAAGCAGCTAAAGCAACGGGGTATGTAAATGCGGGAACTATAGAGTTTCTGCTGGATAGTAATAATAATTTTTACTTTATGGAGATGAATACAAGGATTCAGGTAGAACATCCGGTTACGGAGATGATTACCGGAATTGATATGATAAAAGAGCAAATAAAAATTGCAGCTGGAGAGAAGCTGGCTTACCGCCAAAAGGATATTAAATTTCACGGCCATGCTATTGAATGCAGAATATGTGCGGAAGATCCAAAGCGGGGATTTATTCCCTGCCCGGGGTTGGTTGAAAATGTTTTATTTCCCGGGGGACCCGGTATCAGGGTGGACAGTGCCTTATATCCCGGCTATATGGTACCCCCTTGTTACGATTCTATGCTGGCTAAGGTGATTGCCCATGGAAAAACCAGGGAGGAAGCAATCGAAAGGATGAAGAGGGCTCTTTCTGAGCTTATTATAGATGGTATAGAGACAAATGTTGATTTTCAATATGAGCTTTTTGAAAAAGATGAAATCCTATCTGGAGATTATCATACCGGCCTAATTGAAGGAAAGAAGCATTATGAAAGAAATCCGTTTAAAACAAAGCAATATGCTATTTCTAAAATATATCGGTCAAGACCTCAAGAACATAAACTACCTATAGAGGATAAGCCCAATGTACCTGAGGGGATTATGACAAAATGTCCCGGCTGCGGCAAAATAATTTATACAAAGCTTTTGCTTAAGAATTATAAAATGTGTGAATGCGGATATTATTTCAGAATATCTGCCAATGAGCGACTGGCAATGGTTTTGGATGAGGATTCTTTTGTTGAGTTAGATCAGCAGTTAACAAGCAGGGATCCCCTTAACTTTCCCGGTTATGGTGATAAACTGGTAAAAACCCAGACACAAACCGGTCTTGTGGACGGTTTGGTTAGTGGGAAAGGAGCCATATGCGGCCTGCCCACTTATATCGGTGTTATGGATGCATCTTTTTTCATGGGCAGTATGGGTACCGCAATCGGGGAGAAATTGGCCCGATTATTTGAAAGGGCCAAAGAGGAAAAATTACCGGTGATTGTTTTTACCGCCTCCGGCGGTGCCAGAATGCAGGAAGGGATTTTTTCTCTAATGCAGATGGCTAAGGTTAGCGGTGCTGTGGCAAAACATAGTAAGGCAGGGCTTTTATATATTACTGTTCTGACGGATCCTACCACAGGGGGAGTTACGGCCAGCTTTGCCATGCTTGGGGATATTATATTGGCTGAACCGGGGGCCTTAATTGGTTTTGCCGGACCTAGGGTAATAGAACAAACTATAGGTCAGAAGCTTCCCCAAGGTTTTCAAAGGGCTGAATTTTTATTGGAGCATGGGTTTGTGGACAGGATTGTGACCAGGGATAAGATGAAAGAAACCCTGGGTGCATTACTGAAGTTACATTATAAAGATTATACTTCTAATACAAACTTATTCTAAGGAGGGCATAATGAATATATCGCCATGGGAAAAAGTTAAGCTGGCAAGGATGCCTATTCGGCCCACCGGACTAGATTATATAGACAGGATTTTTGAAGACTTTATTGAACTTCATGGAGATAGGTTTTATGGTGAAGATAGGGCTATAGTGGGGGGAATTGCTTTTTTTGATAATATAGCTGTTACGGTTATAGCCCAACAAAAAGGCCGTAATACCAAAGAGAATATAGCCAGAAATTTCTCTATGCCCCATCCGGAAGGATATAGAAAAGCTCTTCGTTTAATGAAGCAGGCAGAAAAATTTGGGCGACCCATAATTTGCTTTATTGATACTCCCGGTGCTTTTTGTGGTATCGGTGCCGAAGAACGAGGACAGGGAGAGGCTATTGCAACTAATCTGGCAGAAATGATGATGCTTAAGACACCGATTATTTCTGTGGTTATCTCCGAAGGGGGAAGCGGTGGGGCCTTGGCTCTTGGGGTGGCAGATAGGGTCTATATGCTAGAGCATGCCATTTATTCAATCCTATCCCCCGAAGGATTTGCCAGTATTCTTTATAAAGATGCTTCCAAGGCTGAAACCGCTGCCAATGACATGAAGCTTACGGCACAGGATTTATATCAGTTTGGCATAATTGACGGAATAATTGAGGAACCTTACGGTGGCGCCCACAATGATTATGATTATGTAATAGGAAAGGTTAGAGAGGTTATTGATCTAGATTTAAAGGAACTTATGGGACTTTCTGTGGATGAACTTATAGAAAAAAGATATCAGAAGTTTAGAAATATATAATATTTCTAAACTTCTGATTTTTAATTCTTATTATTTCTAATTTATTTTGTCTATTATGGTGGTGGATTTTCCACCGATTTTTTTATGCAAAAGTTTTCTCTAATATTATAAGTTTATTATATACTTTCTATTATTGGAATGATTGGCCAAATGGTTTATACTATACTATAAAGTCAGAAAATTTTGGTATGTTTTACTTATTAAGATAATGAGTAAATAGGAGGGTATAGCATGAATTTGGAAGCGGAACATATTATGACTATACATGTGCAGTGTAGTAAAGATATGGAAGTGAGAAATAATGGAGCCGGTTTTTTAAGAGTTATTCCTATAATTGGTGGAAGGGTGGAAGGAAAGATATGTGGTGAAGTAGTTCCCGGGGGAGCAGACTGGAACACTTCATTAGAAGCAGATATCTCCCATGTATGTGCAAGATATCTCATTAAGACAGATGACGGAGAATATATAGATGTACATAACGAGGGGAATATAAGATTCGATATAAACAGTAAGATAAAAACCAGTCCCAAATTCAAAGCAGATATAAAGGGTAAATATGCTTGGTTAAATTACGGGGTATATGTTGCTGCTTTAGACTTTGGTAATCAAGAAGGACAAGTAATAATAACAGTATATAAGCTTAAATAAGGTTATATTAAAGGTAAGTTACTAATATATATTCACTTTGTTCAACCTTATAAGCTAAAATTAATATATTTAAAGTTATATTAGGAGGTATATATATGGCACTATTTCAAGTGGATTACTATTCTAGATCATTAGAAAAAAGTACCTGTTTTCATATGGTACTACCTAATGACGTTCACCCGATGATGAAAGAGGGCAATGAAAATTATAATAGAAAGATGAAGACCCTCTTCTTACTTCACGGATATTCCGGCTCTAGTAAAGATTGGTTACTGGGAAGTCCGGTCCAGGAATTAGCTTTAAAATATAATATGGCTGTAATTATGCCATCCGGTGATAATAGTTTTTATTTAGATGCAAAGGGAACCGGCAGAGCATATTGTAAATTTGTTGGACAGGAATTAGTTGATTATATTAGAAATACCTTTAATATAGCCATGGATAAAGAAGATACCTTTATTGGTGGTCTATCTATGGGTGGATTTGGAGCTATCCATACAGGACTTTTTTATCCTGAGACTTTCGGAAAGATTGTGGCTCTTTCTTCTGCCCTTATTATTCGTAAAATTATGAATATAACAGAGGATTTTACTGACGCTATAGCAGATTATGATTACTATACATCAGTATTTGGCAATCTTGATGAATTAGAGAACAGTGTAAACAATCCGGAATATCTAGTAAAGAAATTAAAAGAAGAAAACAAAAAAATACCTGATATATATATGGCTTGCGGAACAGAAGATTTTCTTATCGAAGATAATAGGGAGTTTTATAAGTTTTTAAAGGATGAAGAGGTAGATGTTAAATACATAGAAAGTCCGGGAGCTCATACCTGGGATTTTTGGAGTTCAAATTTGGAACCCTCCATACAGTGGCTGTTAAGTTAATACTTAAATAAGTGCAACTTAAAAAATCACCTTCACTAGGGAAGGTGATTTTTATTTACAAGCTTCTTTTTATTGCAGCATGGAGACAAAGTATGCTACATATTATAAAGTTAGTCAGTAATATAAGTTCAAATCTATAGGCAATATTAAAGTCCCAACCATATTTGTAATCTGATTCTGATAGAGGGTTATGTTTTAGAAATATCAAAGCAGCCCCATCTAGAAATCCCAATACCCCGCCTATAAAAACTAGTTTTTTAAGTCCGGCTGCAGCATAAAAAATCAAAAACAGACAAATTAGATATATAATTAATCCGCTTCCCTCATTTAACTGATTAGTTAAGGTGGTCAGGTGAAGATAGACAGCAGCTACAAAGCCGCATCCTAACAGTGCAGAAAACATTCTATTTCGATGGTTTTCCTTGAAATAGCTTGCAATAAATAAGGATATAGGATAAAACAACCAAATTAAATAATTAAAGGATTCAGGGGGATATTGATCCATTTTATCTGCTATAACTGACATGCCAAAGAGTAAAAATATCCCCGTAGGTAAAAGCTGGGCTAAAATTTTGTAGCCCGGCTTTAGTTCCTTATTATTATAGACCATATAATCTAATATGGCTCCCATAATGAAAAATGGTGCTAGAGTAGTAAGGACCAAACACTGGGTATCAAATTGAAAGGACTCAAGAAATATTAATGTTACTGCAACAATTATATATATGCATATAAAGGCCAGTAGAGAAAGATTTCTAGATAAAAACTTAAATATCTTACCCATATAGAATCCTCCCAATG
Source organism: Herbinix luporum (assembly GCF_900070325.1). Lineage (GTDB taxonomy): Bacteria > Bacillota > Clostridia > Lachnospirales > Lachnospiraceae > Mobilitalea > Mobilitalea luporum. Next base: position 1,979,306 of record NZ_LN879430.1, on the reverse strand, counting down.
ATAATGACATCTAACCACCATATTCATTCTAAAAAAATTATATTATATTGTCAATTATATTGATTCTTCCTCTTCGGTTTTATTAATTCTCATAACCTGTCTTTTTCTGGCCATAACATCGCTGTCAAGATATTCATCATAGGTTGTAATTTTGTCGATTAATCCGCTAGGAGTTATCTCCATAATACGATTTGCAGTAGTTTGTATAAATTGATGATCCTGTGAAGTGAACAAAACTACACCGGGGAATTTAATCAGACCGTTGTTTAAGGATGTGATAGATTCCATATCCAGATGGTTGGTAGGCTCATCTAAGATTAATACATTAGAACCTGCAATCATCATACGGGACAACATAACACGAACCCTTTCTCCACCGGATAGGACATTTAGTTTCTTAGAACCTTCTTCACCGGAAAATAGCATCCTACCCATAAAGCCACGGACATAAGTTACGTCCTTTTCGGGAGAATAAGGCATAAGAAAGTCCACTATGGTCTCTTCACTATCAAATAGTTTTGTATTATCCTTAGGGAAATATGATACACTGGTGGTTACTCCCCATTTATAAGTACCTGAGTCCGGCTCTAATTCACCGGCTAGGATTTTAAAGAGGGTAGTAGTAGCTAAAGTATCAGGTCCTACAAAGGCAATCTTGTCCTCACGGCCCACGATAAAGCTGATATCATTTAATACCTTCACTCCATCTATAGTTTTTGAAATATTGCTGACGGTAAGTACTTCATTACCAATTTCCCTGCTGGGTCTAAAATCAATATAGGGATATTTTCTGCTGGAAGGACGAATATCTTCCAGTTGAATTTTTTCCAAAGCCTTCTTTCTTGAGGTTGCCTGCTTAGACTTAGAGGCATTGGCAGAGAAGCGCTGAATAAATTCTTTAAGTTCTTTGATTTTTTCTTCCTTCTTTTTATTGGCTTCCTTCATCTGCCTTAACATAAGCTGACTGGATTCATACCAGAAATCATAGTTACCGGCATATAGCTGAATCTTGGCATAGTCAATATCTGCTATATGGGTACATACTTTATTTAAGAAGTAACGGTCATGGGATACTACAATTACTGTGTTTTCGAAATTAATTAAAAATTCCTCCAACCAGCGGATTGCCTCCAAATCCAAATGGTTGGTAGGCTCGTCCAGAAGAAGAATATCGGGATTACCAAATAAAGCTTGGGCTAAAAGTACTTTAACTTTTTCACTACCGTTTAGTTCCCTCATTAATTTATAATGAAGATCTGTTTCGATGCCAAGACCGTTAAGAAGTGAAGCTGCATCGGATTCTGATTCCCAACCGTTCATGGAAGCAAACTCAGCTTCTAATTCGCTGGCCCGGATACCGTCCTCATCGGTAAAGTCCTCTTTAGAATAGATGGCATCTTTTTCTTTCATTATATCATAGAGTCTTTGATTACCCATAATTACTGTATCTAGTACAGGAAATTCATCATATTTAAAATGGTCCTGTTGAAGGAAGGATAATCTTTGACCCGGGGTAATAATAACTTCTCCCTTGGTAGGCTCTATTTGTCCACTTAATATTTTAAGAAAGGTGGACTTACCGGCACCGTTAGCACCGATGATACCATAGCAATTGCCCTCGGTAAACTTTATATTAACATCCTCGAACAAGGCACGCTTTCCTAATCTTAATGTTATGTTACTGGCTTGTATCATTAATAACCTCCTAAATTTTCGTTCATTTCATAAAAAAATTACGTTTAGACGTAATATTATCATTACTATTGTATCTTATGAAGATTATTTTGCAAGTGTTTTTGTATGGGTATTTAATAAGAAGGAAAGCAAATATAAAAATAAGGGTTACCTAAATCTTATAATATGTATTATATAAATTAGGTAACCCTTAAAATATTATTTATATTTAAATTATTTAGTTAAGTTGTGCAATTTCTTCTAACCTATCCATTATAGGAAGATGCTGTGTACATAGGTCTTCACACTTGCCACATCTTATACATTCGGCAGCCTTGTTGATTGGTAGGCTCCAGTGATGTTTTAGGCGGTCAGCCATATTTTTTCCGAATATATGTAGATTATAGGCATCCATAAATTTGGGAATTTCAATACCCTGTGGACAAGAGTCGCAGTAAGCACATCCGGTACATAGATTATTTAGAGCAAGTCCACTGTTTTCATATTCCTTATATATTTCTGCAGCAGGTTTTTCAACAAGGCCTTCAACAGCTTTAACTGCATCATCTACATGCTCTTTTGTAGTACATCCTGCCAAGGCTACGGATATTTCCTTGTGGGAAGCTACAAACCTAAGGGCTGCTTGGGCAACTGTAAGGTCACTTCCTTCAGTTAGATATGAGAAGTATTCTGGGTTTTCGGGAATTAATCCTCCACCTAAGGGATTCATTACTGTTATACCCATACCTTTATTATAGGCAGCTGCAATACCTGCCTGACGGAAACGGTAGTTAAGGGCATTATATCCTATTAGTATACCGGAAAATGCCTCCGTATCTACCAGCTTCTCCAAATCATTACCCTGCATATGGGATGATACGGTTATATGGCGAATAAGGCCCTCTGATTTTGCCTGTTCAAAATGTTTATATAAAAGATCGTATTGCTTTTTAAAAGATTCCATATCCAGCATGCACCATAAATAATAAAAATCCAGATAATCAACCTTAAGCCGTTTTAGGGAAGTTTCAAGCCTACGGCGAAAATCATCGGCTGAGGATTTTTTATCTAGGGTACCTAAGTTTACCTTAGAAGAGATAAAGTAGCTGTCTCTTGGTAATTGAGATAGGGCCATACCGGTGATTATTTCACTTTTATCCTGGCAGTAAAAAGGTGCACTGTCAAAAAAATTTATGCCTTTTTCATGGGCATATAATACTATTTCCGCACATTTTTCTAAGTTACCGGCATTAATATCATCATCGTTGTAGCGCATGGTTCCCATGCCTACAGCACTTACCTTCATATTGGTATTACCATATTGCTTATAATACATAAAAAAAATACCTCCTCTTTTGTGGTCATAATTAGTATAGCATATGAAGGAATTTTCCTCAATTATATATATGCCAATATTAATTATAAGTATAAAACAGCAATTAATTGTATATGATTTAGCTTAATATAAGCCTCTACTATAATATACTTTAGTTTGACTTTTTAATATAACTTAGATAGAATTATCTTAGCAAACTTTAGGAGGAATTTATGGCGATTAACAAAGCCATGAAAATTGCGTTAAAAGCATTGTCATATCCGGATTTGGATATTAAGAAAAATTATAAAATACACCGTCAGATAAATACTGCAATGCACCCATATCTAAAGCCAAGATATAAGATATGGGACCATACTATTACCGGAATTGATCATGAAATTCCGGTAAGGATTTTTATGCCCTCAAAGGCCTCCTTTGATAAAGCAGACCGGGTTTTGATTTTTTTTCATGGAGGAGGCTGGGTTATCGGTAATATCGACAGTTATAGTAATGTTTGTTATAATATGGCAAATCAAACAGGGGCTGTGGTTGTTTCTGTGGATTACCGCTTAGCACCGGAACACAGATTTCCTTTAGGCCTAGAAGATTGCTACACGGTTACCAGAGAAGTGTTTTTAAATTCCACTCTTTTTGGTGTCTCCATGGATGATATTACAATTATAGGAGACAGTGCCGGAGGTAACTTAGCAGCGGCGGTATCATTAATGGCAAGGGATAAGGGTGAGTTTAATATATCAAGACAAATCCTTTTTTATCCCTCAACCCATAATGACCATTCTGATGAAACGGGGTTTCCTTCAATAAGTAAATTCGGTAAGGATTATTTACTTACATCAAAAAGAATTAGGGATTATATGGACTTATATATAAGCTCAGAAAATGACTTAAGCAATCCTTATCTTGCTCCCTTGATTGCAAAGGACTTATCTAATCAGCCAAAGACACTTATTATAACAGCAGAATATGATCCCCTAAGAGATGAGGCAGAAGCTTATGGCAGAAAGCTTAAGGAGTTTAATAATACCGTTTATATATATCGAATGAAGGATGCACTTCACGGTTTTATATCCTTACCAAAGCATTTTGTTCATGTTAAGGGCAGTTATGAAATAATAAGCAAATTTTTAAACAATGAATTATAATTAATTACTAAAGTAATACTGTTAGAATAAAAAGGAGTTTTTGCTCTATGGCAAAAAGAAGGCCTGTAGAATGGACCAAACTGGATAATGCAGCAAAGATATTTCCGCCCACAAGCAATGAAAGGGATACCAAGGTTTTCCGCTTTGTCTGTGAGCTTAATGATGAAATTGATAAATCTATTCTTCAAGAGGCATTAGATAAGACCATGCTTCTTTTTCCCTTTTACCGTTCGGTACTTAGAAGGGGAGTTTTTTGGTACTACTTTGAAGGTACGGAGCTTTTGCCTGAGGTAGAAGAAGAAAATAAGTCACCCTGTGGTATCTTATATTATCCAAATCGTAGGAATCTCTTATTTGAGGTAACCTATTATAAGAACCGGATTAATCTGGAGGTGTTTCACGCCCTTACAGACGGTACCGGTGCTTTAGGTTTTTTAAAGACCCTACTTTATTATTATATTACCAAACGTTATAGAGAAGATTTTAAAGATAAACTTCCTGTATTAGACTATGATGCTTCCCTATCACAGAAGATGGATGACAGTTTTTTAAAGCATTATACAAAAAGGAGCATACCTAAGAAATTTAAAATTACAAAAGCCTATAGAATACAGGGCAGAAGATTTATAGATAATAGAATTAAGGTTATTGAAGGGATAATGCCGGTTAAAGATGTATTAAATCTTGCTCACAAATATGATACTACCCTTACGGTGTTTTTGACTGCCTTGTTTATTAAGGCTATTTATGATGAAATGCCGGCAAGAAGTAGGAAGTATCCTGTTGTACTGTCTGTTCCGGTAAATTTAAGGAGCTTTTTTCCTTCGGTTACAGCCAGGAATTTCTTTTCAACCATCAATGTAAGCTATGATTTTAGCAGCCTAGGTGACAAGCTAGAGGATATTATTGAGGAAGTTAAGAAGGCTTTTAAGATGGAGCTGACAGAAGAAAAACTAAAAGAGCATATGAATCGCCTTTCAGCCTTGGAACATAATGTATTTATGCGGGTGGTTCCTCTGATAATTAAGGACAAGGTACTTCGCTTTGCCAATTGGCTAAATGACAAGCAAATCACAGCGACTCTTTCTAATGTCGGTAAGATTACAATCAGTGATGAACTGGCACCTTATATTAAGATGTTTAATTGTTTTACCAGTGCAAAAAGGCCTCAGATTGCCATATGTTCATTTGGAGATAATCTGGTGATAAGTTTTACATCACCTTTTATAGCTACCGATATTCAGAAGAATTTTTTCCGTTACCTGGCAAATGAAAATATAGACATTACTATTTCTACAAATATGAAGGTGATTTAAATGCAAAGCTGTAACTATTGTAAAGTAAATATAAAAGGGGACCATACTGTATGCCCCTTATGTGCAGGAATTATGGAAGGTAAGGGTGATTCTAAGGAAGATGTCTTTCCTTATATTCCGACCATTTACCAAGAATTTAATCTTTTTATTAGAATCCTCTTATTGATTTCCATAGTAGCTGTGGTGGCCAGTTTTGCTATTAATTTGATATTTGGGGCAGAATCTCGTTGGTCTTTATTGGTGGCAGCCGGTGTTTTATGTATGTGGATTAGCCTGTATTTTATTATTCGCAAGAAAAATAATATAGCAAAAACAATTCTTTGGCAGGTAGGGGTAATTGGCATTCTTTCGGTAATATGGGACAAATCCATGGGATGGAGGGGATGGTCTCTTGATTATGTCATACCTTCCGTATGCGTACTGGCTATGATAGTTATGGCGGTAGGAGCAAAGTTATTAAAGATAGGTGTCAGAGATTTAATAATATATCTTTTTATAGATGCAATCTTTGGACTTATTCCGGCAATCTTTTTTATATGTGGCTGGTTAAATGTAATTTTCCCATCAATTATCTGTGTTGCCGCAAGTATTATTTCCCTTTCGGCTTTGATTTTATTTCAAGGGGAGAATATGAAAGCAGAATTAAATAAAAGAATGCATATATAATTAAATTTAATTTAAGGAAGGTATAATTTATGAGTACATTTGCTTTAAAGCTAATAGCAATAATTTCTATGTTAATTGATCATGTATCATATGTGTTTTTAAGGGAATATTCCTTGCTTTATGCCGGAGGAAGGTTAATAGGAAGACTGGCCTTACCTATCTTTGTCTTTTTATTAGTGGAAGGTTTTTTTCATACAAGGAATATAAAAAAATACCTAATAAGATTAGGAATCTTTGCCTTAATATCAGAAATACCATTTGATTTGGCTTTTTATAATACATATTTTTATTTTGGGCATCAAAATATATTCTTTACATTATTTATTGGACTGCTTAGTATATATTTGATTAATATGGTTGAGAAAAGATATAAAAATAATATGCTAATTGTTAATCTTTTAAATGCAGGAATTACAATAGCATTGAGCATTGTGGCAGCTATATTAAGAACAGATTACCGTTTTATGGGAGTACTCCTTATTGTTGCCTTTTATCTATTTAGAGGTAGCAAGCCTTTGCTTATTATATCTTTAATTATATTAAGCCCAAATGTAGTTCAGGCATTTTCTGTTTTATCCTTGATACCTATATCCTTTTATAACGGAAAGAAGGGTAAAGACATAAAGTATTTCTTCTATGCCTTTTACCCTGCCCATCTTTTAATCCTATATTTACTGAATTTGATTATTTAATCTAAATATAAGATAATATAATATAAAATAATAAATATATAATATTTTAATAAATATATGATTTAATCATAGTAGTGTTCTCTTTCCGGCATATAGTCGCAACTTTCGTTATAATCATAATGAGAAGCTTCCTTTGCATGGTCAGGTTTCTCGGGAAAATACATACGGTTATCAAGTTTTGCAACACTTTGTGCGGAAGGAAAACGATAGGTTGTTTTTTTGCTTGGCTCAAAATACATAATACAAACCTCCTCATTTTTTAGAACACTGCTACTTATATAAATATAAAGTAATTTTATTGTTTGTAATATGGAAGAATATATACCAGTAATTTAAATGAATAAGTATAAAAAAGAGAGCAGGTCTGCAAAAGAAGATGATTTCATTAAAAATTGATGATGTTAAGTCTTTTATGGCAAAACTTCTAACAAATACTTTATTTGATGAATTTGTTTTAAAGGAAATGGAAATTCAGACATTTACCAGCTTTAATGTAACGGGACAATTTCACGAAAGTTTTTTTTCCAAGGATGAATTAGAGGAAAGGGGCAGTAGTGCTGTATTCTGGAGGGATATAAGGGCTATTGCCTTAGCCATGATTCGGGGTAACAAAACTCCCCTTTCTATGAAAATAGTATTCCAATTGCCAAAGGGGGACTATGGTAAATTTTCAGAGAGCCTTGGGGTAAAGTTTAACCTAGAAGAAGTAGCCGGATTATTCCTAAATATTCGCTTTGAAAAAAATGAACTTCGTATAATAACCGGCACAGCTATGAAGATATTTACCCTTGATAAAACAATTGACCAAGAATGGGATACTTGGGTAAAGAAATTTTTACATAGCCAAAGTATCTATTTTGAAGAGGAATAAAAGTTGTTGTTAGCACTCTACCCAAGAGAGTGCTAAAATTTTCTTGACTTTTCATTTTTTACATATTATTATATCTGATAAAGGAAAGACATAAAGAACAACTAGAATAGGAAAGGAGGAGTAATTGGGCTGTGTAACTTGGCTCAATTAAAAATGTATGAGTACAGAAAGAGGTAATCTATCGATTAATTCGGAAAATATATTTCCTATTATTAAGAAATGGTTATATTCAGATCATGACATTTTTGTCCGTGAGTTGATATCCAACGGATGCGATGCCATTACTAAATTAAAGAAACTTGAAATTATGGGTGAGGCAGACATTCCGGAGGATACTCATTATAAAGTTGTGGTTACAATAAACCCGGAAGAAAAAACAATTTGCTTTTCCGATAACGGTGTAGGAATGACCGCAGAGGAAGTTAAGGAATATATTAATCAGATTGCATTTTCAGGGGCGAAAAAATTTATTGAAACATATAAGGATAAGGCCAGTGATGATCAAATAATAGGACATTTCGGACTGGGCTTCTATTCTGCCTTTATGGTGGCTGATAAAGTTACAATTAATACTTTGTCCTGGCAAAAGGATGCAGCTCCTGTTTATTGGGAATCTGAAGGTGGCTTAGAGTATGAGATGAGAGAAGGAAGCAGAAGTGAGCGGGGAACCGATATTACTCTCCATCTTAATGAAGACAGTTATGAATTCTCCAATGAATACCGAGTGAAGGAAGTTATTAATAAATATTGCTCCTTTATGCCGGTAGAGATTTATTTTGAGAATGCCAATGCTCCTAAGGAAAAGGAAAAAGATAAGGATAAGGACAAGGATAAGAAAGCCGAAGATGAGGCACCAAAGCCACTAAATGATACAACTCCTTTGTGGACAAAGCATCCTAATGATTGCACAGAGGAAGAATATAAGAAGTTTTATAGGGAAGTATTCCATGATTACAAAGAGCCCTTGTTCTGGATACATCTGAATATGGATTATCCCTTTAACTTAAAGGGTATATTATATTTCCCCAAAATTAATACGGAATATGATTCTATTGAAGGTGTAATAAAGCTTTATAGCAACCAGGTATTTATCGCTGACAATATTAAGGAAGTAACTCCGGAATTTTTAATGCTCTTAAAGGGGGTTATCGATTGTCCGGACCTACCCCTTAATGTATCTAGAAGTGCTTTACAAAATGATGGTTTTGTAAGGAAGATTTCTGATTATATTACCAAGAAAGTAGCAGATAAGCTTTCCGGTATGTATAAGGTTGAAAGAGAAAACTATGAGAATTTCTGGGATGATATCAGTCCCTTTATAAAATTTGGCTGCTTAAAAGATGATAAGTTCAGCGATAAGATGAAAGACTTTATTATATATAAGAACCTGGAAGGTAAATATATTACCTTAGATGATTATATTGAGGCAGCAAAATCTAAATCATTTGATGATAAGAAGGAAGAAGATAAATCCACCGATGAAGGAAAAGAGAAGACTGACAGTTCTTCCACTGAGGATGACCAGGAGCTTAAAGAAGATGAAAAAGTAACTGTATATTATATAACTGATGAAAAGCAGCAAAGTCAGTATATCAATATGTTTAAAGAGGCAGGCCTAGATGCAGTTTATCTAACCCATAATATTGATCAGCCCTTTATAACCCATGTTGAGTATAAAAATCAGAAGGTTAGATTTATGCGTATTGACGCAGATATTACAGATAGCTTCAGGGACGAAACTAAAAAGAAAGATAAAAAGCTATTAAAGAATAATACAGAAGCTATGACAAAATTATTCCGAAAGGTATTAGGTAAAGAGAAGCTAGAAGTTAAGGTAGAGAAGCTTAAGAACGATAAGGTATCTTCTGTAATTACTTTATCTGAGGAAAGCCGCAGAATGCAGGATATGATGAGAATGTATAATATGGGCGCCATGGATGATAGTATGTTTGCAGGTGGAGAAACCCTGGTTCTTAATGCAAATCATAAGCTAGTACAATATATAATTGCCAATGAAAATTCAGAACATACCCCTATGATTTGTGAGCAGTTATATGACCTAGCTTACTTAAGCCATAAGCCTTTAGAGCCTGAGGCCATGACAAGGTTTATACAAAGAAGTAATGAAATAATGCTGCTTCTAGCACAATAGATAAGGAAAGCTTATATAGTAGTGGTATGGGATTAATAATCCCATACCACTATTTTTTTTATACTTTTATTTTATTTAAAAACATGGGAAGAATAATTATGAAATTATTATAATATTTAGGCTTCACCCCTTGAAATAATAATATAAATGATATATCATATAGTAACAAAAACCATATCATGGAATATTGATATAACATGAGATAGAATAGTAAATAATATCAAATAAATGTAAATGTTTATATTATCTAGTTCTAATCTTTTTATATATATAATGTTAAATATTTATGCTGGAGGACAAAGATGAAATATAAAATTTTAGTAGACAGCTGTACAGATTTACCCATACAGCTTAAGACAGATTCACATTTTAAAATAATACCTTTAACTTTAATAATTGATGATAAAATAATTGTGGATAATGAGGATTTTAACCAAAAAGAATTTTTAAATATAATGAATAAAAGCCCCAACAGCCCCAAATCTGCCTGCCCCTCACCGGAAGATTATATGAGGGAGTTTGAAGGTGACGGGGATACTTATGTAGTCACCATATCTTCTGAGTTAAGCGGATCATATAACAGTGCACTTTTAGCTAAAAAATTATATTTAGAAGAGCATCCCAGTAGCAATAAGAAAATAGAGGTAATTGATTCTCGCAGTGCCTCTGTGGGGCAGACTTTGATTGCAATGAAGATTAAGGAATTGATAAATTCCGGGCATATTTTTGATGAAATCACTGAAAAAATAAAAATCTTCCGTTCAGAAATGAAAACTAAATTTGTAATAGAAAGCCTGGAGAACCTAAGAAAAAATGGCAGGTTAAGTCATATTAAAGCAATACTCTCTAATGTCTTAAACATAAAGCCGGTTATGGGAGCAACTCCTGAAGGAACTATCTGCAAGCTAGATCAAGCTAGAGGAATTAACAAGACCTTAATTAAGATGTCAGAAATTATCGAAGGGGATGTAATTAAGTCCCAGGAAAAAATACTGGGAATAGCCCATTGTAATTGTAAAGAGAGGGCTAATTTTGTAAAAGAAGAAATATTAAAAAGAGTTCCTTTTAAAGATTGCTTTATAGTGGATACAGCAGGTGTCAGCACAATGTATGCTAACGAAGGTGGTATTATAGTAGCATATTAGTAAAATAGCACATTTTTTAGTAAATTTATCATAATTTAAAACATTGAAATGAAAGCTATAATTTGTTAGGATGAATATGATTCGACGGTATAATGATAGGCTAAAGATTTAAATATAATAAATAATTAAAAGTATAAAAACCATAGAAAGGTATAAATAATCCTTTAAACTATGGTTTTTAATTTTAAACATTCCTTATAATACTATAAGGCACAGAAAGGAGTACCTATGATGAAAGATAATATTTTTGATGTACAAGAGTATGCTAAAGTTGCAAGACAAGCTGCAGCAGAAGGGGCTGTTCTACTTAAAAATGACAATAATGTTCTGCCTCTGGCACCGAAAAGTAAAGTGGCCTTGTTTGGTCGTGCTCAGTTTAATTATTATAAAAGCGGTACAGGTTCAGGTGGTATGGTAAACACCAGATATGTGGTGGGAATTTCAGAGGCCCTAGAGGGTGAAGGGGGATACCTTATCGATCAGACTGTTAAAAAGCATTATGAGGAATGGCTGAAAGATCATCCTTATGAGGCCGGTAATGGTTGGGCAAAAGAACCCTGGTTCCAAGAAGAAATGCCTCTTACAGAAGAACTAGTAGAAAGAGCCAGACAAGATAATGATACAGCTATAATTATTATCGGACGTACAGCCGGTGAAGATAAAGATAATGTGGCAGAAGCAGGAAGTTATTATCTTACAGAAATCGAAGAAGATATGCTTAAAAAGGTATGTGGTGTATTTGAACGGACTATTGTACTTCTTAATGTAGGAAATATTATTGATATGAGCTGGGTAAAAAAATATAATCCGGCTTCGGTAATCTATCTATGGCAGGGGGGCCAGGAAGGGGGAAATGGTGCTTTAGATGTATTAACCGGGAAGGTTAACCCTTGCGGAAAGCTTACGGATACCATTGCCAAGGAAATTTCCGACTATCCTTCCTCTGCAAATTACGGTAATCCCACCCGCAATTTATATGTGGAAGATATTTATGTAGGATATAGGTATTTTGAAACCTTTGCCAAAGATCGTGTCTTATATCCTTTCGGCTATGGTCTATCCTACACTACATTTTCTATACAAAGTAGGGCCATATATCAGGATGATTTAAAGGTGGCTGTGGATGTGGCTGTTACCAATACCGGAAATATGGCCGGTAAGGAAGTTGTTCAAGTTTACTGTGAGGCACCCCAAGGAAAGCTTGGAAAGCCTAAAAGGGTTTTAGCAGGCTTTGCTAAAAGTAAGCTTCTTAGTCCGGGAGAAAGCCAAGACCTAAGAATTGAAATTCCCTTAGGTACCCTGTCAAGCTATGATGATTCAGGTGTAACCGGATATAAGTCAGCATGGGTATTGGAAGAAGGATCATATGGATTTTATGTAGGAGGAAATGTTAGGGAGGCAAGTCTTGCCGGCAGTATTACAATAGAAAGTCTTAAGCTTATAGAACAGCTTCAGGAAGCCTTGGCTCCTGTAACTGAATTTGAACGGATGCGCCCCGGTAAAGACGGACAATTAAGCTTTGAAAAGGTTCCTCTTCGTACTATAGATCCTAAGAAGACCCGGGAAAAAAAACTACCTCCAGCCAAGGAGTATACGGGAGATTTAGGCTATAAGCTGGCTGATGTGGAAAGTGGTAAGGTAAGTATGGATACCTTCTTAAGCCAGCTAAGTGATGAGGATTTATGCTGCATAATCCGTGGTGAGGGAATGAGCAGTCCTAAGGTTACTCCCGGTACAGCCGGTGCCTTTGGAGGGGTAACAGAAAGCTTGAAGTCCTTTGGACTTCCGGTGGCTTGTTGTGCCGACGGTCCCAGCGGTATTCGCATGGATTGCGGTAGTCTGGCATTTGCCTTACCGATTGGAACATGCCTTGCATGTACCTGGAATATGGAGCTGGTAGAAGAACTATTTAGATATGAGGGCTTGGAACTTAGGAGAAACAAAATAGATAATCTACTTGGCCCCGGCATGAATATTCATCGTCATCCCCTTAATGGCCGCAATTTTGAATATTTCTCCGAAGATCCTTTGCTTACGGGAAAAATGGCAGTGGCTCAACTTCAAGGTATGCATAAATATGGTGTTACCGGTACTATTAAGCATTTTGCTTGTAATAATCAGGAATCTAACCGCTATGATGTAGAAGCTGTTGTTTCTGAAAGGGCCCTTCGTGAGATTTACCTTAAGGGTTTTGAAATCGCCGTAAAAGAAGGGGGAGCATATTCTATTATGACCTCTTATAACCCGGTAAACGGACTATGGACTTCCAGTAATTATGATCTGGTTACCACTATACTTCGCAAGCAATGGGGTTACAAAGGTATAGTAATGACCGACTGGTTTGCCAAAGGTAACGATGAAGGAGAAGAGGCTAGCCCTCAAAATGTAGCTGCAATGGTTCGGGCACAAAATGACCTATATATGGTGGTTTTAGATGCTAAGAAAAATTCGGGTAATGATAATTTGGCTGAAGCTTTAGAAAAAGGAACTACAAGTCGGGGAGAATTTTTAAGAAGCGCTGCTAATATTTGCAACTATCTTTTAACTACCCTTGCCTGGAGACGTCAGCAAGGGATATTTAGCCAGCTGGATGAGCAGTTGACTAAGTCTTTAGAAGAAGACGATGGAATAATTCAAAATATGATTCCTCTAGATGTAGATAAATGCGCTACCTTATCCGGGGACTTAATCAATACCCAAAAAGGAGAAAGCACCCATTTACAGGTAACAATTCAGGAAGCCGGATATTATAGACTGGAGATAACTTGCAAAGCTATGGAAGATATAAGTGAGTTGGCACAAATACCCCTTAGTATTTTCCTTAATCAGAACTTTGTAAAAACCATTACCCTAACCGGCTCAGATAAGATCTGGCGTACTGAAATTATAGATTTTGAAGAGCCTGTATTACAAAACACCTATTTTATTAAGCTTTATTTTGGACTGGGTGGAATGGAGATTAAGGATCTTAAGATAGTTAAAATAAAATAATAATTTCCTTATTCCCGCTTCATCATCTTATAAAATTGCTTAGGTGTTAAACCATACTCATTTTTAAAGGCTCGAAAAAAGTTAGAATAATCTCCAAAACCGGCATGTTCATAAACACTATTTATGGGCATGCCGTTTAATATATATTCTTTGGCAAGGATAAGTTTTTTTTGAATAATAAATTTATGTATGGTGGTTCCGGTATGTTTTTTAAATTCCCTTAACATATGGTATTTACTTATATAAAATTTCTCGGAAAGCTCATCAAGCCTAATATCTTCTTTTATATTATTATTTATATATTGAATGATTTCGTCAATAAGGCTGCTTTTTTTTATTTCTATACTGGCTTTTGAATTATTATGGAATAATTGGGTATTAATATATACAAATAACTCCACCAGGTAAGCTTTATAGAGTAAGTCCTTTCCCATCCCTTTGTAAGTCTCTAGATTTAGCAATTTAAATAAAATATTTCGAATATTAGCCTGTACTTCAAAATCTGTTCGTAATACATTTTTTCTTTTGGGATCTTCAAAGCATCTTTTTAAATCCATGGTCTTTGTAGAAAGGCTATTAAGAAATTCTTTGTTAATCCACAAGACAATACGTTCATAGGGTTTTGATACTTTGTTTATTATAGGCTGATGGAGATCCCTTGAGTTAATTAATACAATATCTCCCGGAATAAGTGTATAGGTTTTTCCCTCTATAATATAAGTTACATCTCCGGAAATAAAGAGGTAACATTCATAAAAATCATGGTGATGAAGGTTTACTTTATATAAATTGGTGTCTGAATAATGAAAGATTTCATAATCGCTGGTCATCATATTTTGTCTGGTAAGGTAGGGATGAGTTGCTTTTTTCATATTGACCTCCAAGTTACAACAATTTTCACTGGATATATGCATAATATCACAGCAATTTTTGCAAGTCAAATAGCAATAAAAACATAGGAAATAATAAGGGAGATTAATTATAATAATATACAGTACCATTACTATTTTATCAAAAACAAATTTATATAAATTCATTGTATTAATTGATTAGCTTGGTAAAAGAATATTGTATAAATAATGTTTAAAATAATTTTGATATGGAGGAATTTACTATGAAGTTATCATTTCGTTGGTATGGAAAAGACGACCCGGTAAGAATTGATTATATTAAACAGATACCCAATATGCACAGCATAGTGACAGCAATATACGATACACCTGTAGGTGAAGTTTGGAGCCAGGAAAGCATTGACAGCTTAAAGGATGAGGTGGAAAGAGCAGGCCTTAAGTTCGAGGTTATTGAAAGCGTTCCTGTACACGAAGATATTAAGCTTGGCTTGCCTTCTAGACAGACCTATATAGATAATTATAAGGAAAATATACGCAGATTATCTAAGGCCGGAGTAAAGGTAATATGCTACAACTTTATGCCTGTCTTTGACTGGACCAGAACCCAGCTTGATAAGGTTTTAGAAGACGGATCAACAGCCCTTGTATATTATAAAGACCAATTAACCAAGATGGATCCACTTAAGGGAGAACTTTCCCTGCCCGGATGGGATTCTAGTTACACAAAGGATGAGCTTTCAGAAATATTTGAAAAGTATAAGTCTGTGGATGAGGAGAAGCTTTGGAGCAATTTAGAATACTTCCTTAAGGAGATTATACCGGTTGCAGAAGAATGTGATGTGAAAATGGCAATACACCCGGATGACCCTCCATATCCTATCTTTGGACTTCCACGTATTATTACAACTGAAGCTAATTTAGACCGATTCCTAAAGTTGGTGGACAGCCCCTATAATGGACTTACCTTCTGTACCGGATCCCTGGGAAGTGCCCACTTTAACAATATTGTAAACATGGTTGATAAGTATTCAGCCCTGGGAAGAATTCATTTTATGCATATAAGGAACGTTAAACTTTTAGATGACGGAAGTTTTGAAGAAAGTGCCCATTATTCACCCTGTGGCTCACTGGATATAGTTGAAATTGTAAAAGTACTTCATAAAAATAAGTTCACAGGTTATATACGACCTGATCACGGAAGAATGATATGGGGTGAGACCGGAAGACCGGGATATGGCCTTTATGACCGTGCTTTAGGAGCAATGTATATAACAGGTATTTGGGAAACCTTAGATAAGACATCTAATTAAGTTTAAATAAGTCATATTGTATATACAAATAAAAAAGATGACTTTATTGTTAAATTAGCCATATTAGTCATCTTTTTTTATATGCTTATATCAATAAAAAATAATATCATAAATTTGAAATAAGAACTTTATATAAAATAATAAATCTTTTATCTATAATTTTACTAAAAAAAATAGTCTATATAGTAAGATAAGATTAAAGATGATATGATGTGTTAAGATAAGATTTTCCTATAATTAAGAGCTACAAAGGAGAAGTGTACATATGGATTATATTTGTAACCCAATTAATATGGAATATAAGTATCAGTTTATTGATCAAAAGGGAAAACTAAGTTTGTCTAGGGAGGCAGCAGACCCTTCTATAATATTATTTAAAGAAAAGTATTATTTATTTCCTTCTATGACAAAAGGTTTCTTAGTAAGCCATAATCTTACAGAGTGGGAATTTCACCCCCTAAAAAATGTCCCTGTTTATGATTATGCTCCGGATGTTAGGGTAATAGGAGATTATATTTATTTTTCAGCCTCAAAGTGGGATGCAAACTGCTCCTTTTACCGCAGTACAGACCCCATAAATAAGGGCTTTGAAGAAATACCCGGAACATTTCCTTTTTGGGATCCTAACCTTTTTGTAGATGATGACGGCAAGATATATTTTTATTGGGGATGTTCCGATGTAACACCTATTTATGGAGTAGAATTAAATCCCCAGGATATGACACCTATGACTGAGCCGGTAGAATTAATATTTTCTAATATCCATAAATATGGATTTGAAAGAAGGGGAGAGGATCATAAAGCTTTAAATTCCGAAGGAGAAAGCACTGCACCTTATATCGAAGGACCCTGGATGGACAAATACAAGGGAAAATATTATCTGCAATATGCCTTTCCCGGTACAGAGTTTAATATATACGGTGACGGTGTCTATATATCAGACAGCCCCTTAGGGCCTTTTAAGTTAGCAAAGAACAATCCCTTCTCATATAAACCCGGTGGATTTATACCGGGAGCCGGCCATGGTTCTACCCTAAAAGATAAGAAGGGAAATTGGTGGCACCTTGCTACCATGAGAATTAGCGTAAATCACCCCTTTGAAAGACGTTTAGGTATCTGGCCGGCAGGCTTTGATAAGGAGGGGGAACTTTTTTGCAATCAAAGATATGGTGACTGGCCTATGAAGGTAGAAAATCTTATGGAACCGTGGAAGAAACCGGATTGGATGCTTTTATCTTATAATAAACCTTGCAGGGCCTCTTCCTATGTAGAAGGAAGGGAGCCTAAATTTGCAACAGATGAAAATGTTCAGACCTGGTGGAGGGCAGCCGGTAACAAAAGCGGCCAGTGGATAGAGATAGATCTTTTAGACTGCCTTGATGTAAGGGCAATTCAGATAAATTTTGCCGATGAGATAGATGAGCCGAAATTGCCGGAAGGAAAAAGTCTAATAGGTGATATGCCAAGGTATATCGATGAGAAGAAATACTATACCAGATGGATTTTAGAAGCTTCCATAGACGGGGAAGAATATTTTGTGATAGAAGATAAATCAAAGGCAGAAACTGATCTGGCCCACGATTTTATAGTTCGGGAGGAAGGATTAAAGGCCAGATATATAAAATGTACGATTATGGAAGTGCCTTATAATCAAAATCCATGTATTTCGGGACTTCGCATCTTTGGCCTAGGCAAGGGTCCTCTTCCTGCTAAATCAGATATTATTACAACAGAATTTATCAGTGATTTAGATCTTTTGGTGAAGTGGAAGGATGTTAAAGCCACAGGATATAATGTTCTATGGGGTTATGCCCAGGATAAATTATATCACAGTTATATGGTATTTGGAAAAAATAAACTAACTATTGGGGCCCTTATAAAGGATCAAGCTATTTTTGTAAGAGTAGATGCCTTTAATGAAGTAGGGATTACAGAAGGAGATGTAATAAAGGTGAAATAACACCAATAATTAAGCTAAGTTATAAGTTACTGATGAAAAAAAGGAGAAGTAAATTTGGACAGTTTTTTACTTGATAAATTGAAAGAAATTACAGATGAGGAAAGAGAAATATTAGAAGGTAAAAAACCCTCCACTAATATTGTATACAAGCATAAAATATTAGATGATGGGAAGCTAATTAAAATATGGTCCCATACCAGATTTATTCATTTTCCTGCCCATTCTCATAATTATATTGAAATAGTATATATGTGCCAAGGTTGTACTCACCATATTATTAACAATAATGAAATTATATTAAATAAGGGAGAATTACTTTTTATAAATCTAAATGCCCTACATGAGATATATCCTGCAGATAAAGATGATATTGCCATTAACTTTATTATACAGCCTGAATTTTTTGATATAGCCACAAAAATGATGGATGAAAAGGATAATTCTTTGTTTAATTATATAATAGAGAGTTTAACAAACTGTGAGGATAATATGGGCTACTTTCATTTTAAAGTTTCTGAAGTTCTTCCCATACAGAATTTGATAGAAAATTTGATTTGGTCAGCTATTAGTAATCAAGATAATACCAGGGATATTACTCAGTATACCATGGGTTTGTTATTATTACATCTGATGAATTTAAGCAATAAGATTTTTTCTGAAAATAATTATGAGCAGGAGTTAACTTTAAAGATTCTTAAATTTGTAGAGGATAATTATAGGGAGGGGACACTTAGTAAACTGGCAGAGAGTCTTAATTGTGACATGGTATGGCTAAGCAGGACCATCAAAAGGCTTACGGATAAAACCTTTACGGAGTTAATTCAGATTAAAAGATTAAATCAGGCAGCCTACCTCCTTGAAAATACTAAAATACCCATAGCAGATATTGGTTACTTTGTAGGTTATGAAAATTTAAGTTATTTTTATAGAATTTTTAAAGAACACTATGGTCTTACACCTAGGTACTATCGTTTAAGTAAATTAAAAGAAACATAAACTTCTTAATCAATAAGATTTTAAACCCTTAATCTATGATTTATATCAATAGATGAGGGTTTTTTTATAAATTTTACATTTTACTAGTAATTTTTTCATATAAAAATTGACAAACACTTATATATTATAACATAATATAGCTAAAATGCTTTTTATGAGGAAGATAGTATGGATAAAAAAATATGGGAAGTATTAGGTATTGAAGAAACTAAGGATGAAGAGAAGATAATACAAGCATATAGGGATAAATTAATAGCTGTTAATCCGGAGGATGATGCAAAAGGCTTTATGCAACTAAGGGCTGCATATGAAGAGGCCCTTCGTTTTGTAAATGAGCCTGAACAAGAAGAGATTAGGCAAGAAAAAAATGATGTAGATTTATGGATAGATAAAATAGCAGGTATTTATAGTTCCTTAGATAGTCGTAGAGATGAAAAGGCTTGGGAAGAGCTTTTTAGGGATGATATCTGTATTGGATTGGATACAAGCATAGAAGCCAGGGAAAAATTGCTGGTTTTTCTTATGGATCATTATTATTTGCCCCACCGGATATGGAAGCTTATGGATAGGGAATTTGATATTGTAGCTGATAAGGAAGATTTGTATGAGATATTTCCCAGAAACTTTATTGATTATGTAGTTAATCAAATTACCGTAGAAGGATTTCTTGATTTTACCTTGTTTGATTATAAGGAAGGGGAAGAGGCGGATGAATATATCAGAACTTATTTTCAGTTAAAGTCTAGCCTAGATGAAAATAAATTAGATGATTGCCAAAAAATTATTGATGATTTAAAAAAGTATCAGACCCATCATCCTTATGAAGATGTTGAAAAAATCAGGTATTATTTATTAACAGACCGGTTAGAAGAGGTAGAAAATCTGGCCAAAACCCTAGTTAACCGGTATCAGGATGATGGTTATATTCTTTCGGTATATGGTAAGTTAAAAAGTAAGCAAGAATTATATGATGAAGCTAGTAACTGGTATCAAAGAGTTCTTGAGCTATATCCGGATTATTACTGGGCAAAAATCGGATTGGTGGAATGCTTATATAAGAAGAAAAAATATACAGAAGCTAAGGATTTAGCATTGAAATTACTAAATCAATATTATCATGATGAAACTATAAGTTCTTACTTGATTGAAATAAATGAAATCTTAATTCAAAGATATCAAGAAAAGTTAAAACAAAAGCAGGATAATAAAATCAAATTGGAACTGGCTTGGTGCTATTTTCAAAATGAAAAATTAGATGATTGCATAAATCTCTTAGAGGAATTACCTGATACAGCCCGCAGAGAATATGATTTTATAAATCTTTATGGAAGGGCTTATCTAGCTTTGGGTAAATATGATCTTGCCTTGGATAAACTTAAAGTTTGGCTACAAGCAATCCTTGATACAAAAAAAGACGACAGTGAAGAAGCAAAGAAAAGATATGGCAGATTGGGTTATGCCTATTATTCAATTGGCCTATGCTATACAAACCTTCAAGCTTATGATGAGGCTGTGTTTTATTATCAAAAAAGCATTGAAGTGGAAGAAAGAATACATGAAAAGTTAGTTGCAATGGAGAGGCTGGCATATACCTATCTGAAAGCAAAAAACTATAAGGAGTGTATAAAAACCTGTGAAAATATTATAGAGATAAGCAGAGATTACTATCCGGCTTATCTTCTTAGACAAGAAGCCTTTTATGACCTTCATAATGATCAGGAAGTTATTAATGATTACTATAGGGCTGTTGAGATTTACCCAGGCTATATAAGGCCTTATTTATATGCCATAAAAGTATATATAAGACATAACCAATATGAAGATGCAAAAGCCGTAGCAGAGGCGGCAAGGAAAGCCGGTTTAGAAAGTAATGAGTTTAAATTACTTTGTGTAAAGCTAATCAGGCTAAGGGATAATACAGAAGAAGAAAGAGAAGAAGCCATACAAGAATGCATAAAGCTAAAAGAAAGCCTAAAGGAAGATGATAATGATATAGAAGATCCAAGCCTTATAGATTTTGAATTGGCACTTTTATATGCCCAAAGTAATCAATACGGACAGGCATTAGCCCTGATTGACTCAATTATAGAAAAGAAACCGGATGAATATTTTTATGTCCTTATAAAGGCCGGGCTCCTAAAAGATATAGGAAAATATAAGTCTGCAATTGATTTGTTTAATAGCCTTCTAGAAAAAAATCCTGAAAATCTAAGGATATATTATGAGCTGGGATTTTGTTATTATGAAAACAATAATAGGGAAAAAGCATTAGAAGTTTTTCATAAAATACTTGAAATAAATCCGGAGTATGCCAATGTCAACGATAAAATAGCAGACATATATCATACTATGCTAAATGAAACTAAAAAGCTGGAATATTATAAAAAGGCATTGCCCTACGCTGACAAGCAAGTAGAAATTGCCGGAAGCGATAACTATTATGTAAACAGAGGCTTATTACATATGGATGCATATGAGTTTGATAAGGCCTTATCTGACTTTTATAGGGCTTTAGAGATTAATCCCGATGACTGGATAGCTTATAATAATGCCGGTTGTACACATATGTTTATGAGAAATATGGATAAGGCAATTGAAATCTTGAAGGAAGCAGTGGCTAAGACATCCATAGAAGATAATCGGCTGCCATATGGAAATCTGGCTAAATGTTATTACATAATAAAAGAATATGATAAGGCATTAAAGTATTATGAAGAGCTTCACCGGCTATATCCTACAACAGCCTTGTATATCGAATATATATCAGAGATATATAAAATAAAGGGTGATTTACATAGTAGTATAAAATGGTTATACAAATTAAAGGATATAGATAGTAAAAATCAAGGAACCATAGAAAATGAACTGGGGAAAATTTATTTTCTGCAGGGTAATACGGATAAGGCCTATAATCATTATAAGTTATCTTTAGCTTATGATAGTTTATCAAATTATATGGATTATGCAGAATTTTTATTATTAAATTATGATTATAATTATTCTCTATCTATAATAAAAGAAGCTTTTAAGAGTATTAAAACCAAGGATAAAAGTTATATAAAAACCTGTAAAAAAGCAGCAGTCCTTTACTTAAGTGTAGAGCTTTTTAAGGGTAATTTATCAAAAAGGTTGAAAAATAAATTTAAAAAGAAAGCTAAGAAATTGGCCATAGATGGAATAAAAACAATCTATAAATTTTATAACAATAGTATAGAAAGTTATTATGAATTTCCAAGTAACCGGGTTGATCGCTTGGCAGATTTGGCCTCTATCTACCTATCCATGGGGGATGAGCAGGGGGCAGAATATTATCTTAAGATGGGCCTTGAGTCTTTACCATGTAGAAAATGCATCTATGAAAAATGTGTCAAACTTTATGAAGTATATGGAATTTTATACGAAATAAGAGATCAATTGGATAAAGCCATAGAATGTTATAAGATAATACTAAAGGAAAATCCAGGTAATATGACTTATATTAAAAGATTAGAAAATGCAGAAGAGAAATATAAAGCACAACTTAAGGAGAATGTGAAATGATTATTGGTATTGATTTAGGAACTACAAACAGTTTGGTAACTTATTTTACAGAGGAAGGTCCAAAGATTATACCTAATCGCTTGGGAAAATACTTAACCCCCTCTGTAGTAAGTATAGATGAGAATAATGAAATTTATGTGGGAGAGACAGCAAAAGAACGGGAACTTTTGTATCCGGGAAGCAGTGCCAGTGTATTTAAAAGAGATATGGGAAGTAATCGTAAGTTTCAACTGGCTAATAAAAAATTTACCGCAGAAGAATTATCTTCCTTTATAATCCGCTCACTTTGCCAAGATGCCGAAAGTTATTTAAATGAACCTGTCACTGAAGCGGTTATAAGTGTTCCGGCTTATTTTAATGATATAAGAAGAAAGGCAACCAAGCGGGCGGGAGAATTGGCCGGAATAAAGGTTGAACGTATTATAAGTGAACCTACGGCAGCAGCCATAGCTTATGGACTTTATCAGGACAAAGAAAATAAAAAGTTTTTAGTCTTTGATCTGGGGGGAGGAACCTTTGATGTCTCTATCTTAGAATTATACAAGTCTATAATAGAAGTAAGGGCAGTTGCCGGAGATAACTTTCTTGGAGGAGAGGATTTTACTAAGGTTTTAGAAAAAATGTTTTTTGATAAAAACAAGCAGATAAAAAAAGAATTACTCTCCGAAAAAGATAGAAAGTACATTCATAGACAGATGGAACTATGTAAATTAGAGTTATCTGAAAAAGACAGTATAACAAAGAGTTTTCAAATTGAGGGAAATGAAGTATCATTTCATACAGATATAGAAGCTTATGAAAAGGCATGTGAAGAATTATTTGAAAGAATACGAATTCCTATTAAGAGAAGTCTCTCCGATGCCAATATCCGGGTAAGGGATATTGATAAGGTTGTTTTAATAGGCGGGGCCACCAAGCAGCCCCTTATAAGAAAATTTGTCAGCAAACTATTTGGAATGATACCGGATACATCTATTAATCCTGATGAGGCAGTAGCCCTTGGGACAGCTATTCAGGCTGCTATGAAAGAGAGGAATGAGGCTATTAGGGAAGTTATCCTAACAGATGTATGTCCTTTTACCTTGGGTACGGAAGTAGTAATGACCTTAGGGGAAAATTGGATAGAGTCGGGACATTTTTGCCCTATTATCGAAAGAAACACCACAATTCCCGCAAGCCGAACTGAAAGACTTTATACGGTCTATGATAACCAGTCAGAAATTTGTGTAAATATCCTTCAAGGGGAGAGCAGATATGCAGCTAATAATCTTTCCCTTGGAGAGATAACTGTTAAAGTTCCAAAGGCTAAAAAAGGGGAAGAAGCCATAGATGTGACCTATACATATGATGTTAATTCAATTCTTGAAGTAGAAGTAAAGGTTGTATCCACAGGGGAAGTTAGAAAACAGGTGATAAAAGGACAGGATAATAATATGACAGATGAGGAGATAAAACAGCGTTTAGAGGAGTTATCTTATCTAAAAATATCACCCAGGGACCGGGAAGAAAATAAACTTCTACTGCTTCGTGGTGAACGGTTATATGAAGAAGCCTTAAGTAGCGACCGACAGAGAATTCATTATGAATTAAACAGATTTGAAAGTGCTCTAAAGACCCAAGATCGGGATAAAATAGAAGAGGCAAGAAGAAGGATAAAAGAATTTTTAGATGAATATGAGATGGATTTATAAGTATAAGCTAAAAATAAAAATCCAGTTGACATTTATGAAGTTTTGTTAGATAATAGTTGATGCGGTTAAATTAAAGATCGCATTTTCGAGGCGTGGCTCAGTTTGGTAGAGCGCTGCGTTCGGGACGCAGAGGCCGTGGGTTCGAGTCCCGTCGCCTCGATTAAAAATTAGGCCAAAATAAAATATAACGAGGGTTTTGAATAAAATTCAGAACCCTCGTTTTTTATGTCTTTAGGCTGCATAAAAGTAATAAAGGATGCCCTGTTTTTAATGTAAATCATGGTTTCGGGACATCCTATTTGTTGGGCTTGTGCTTTAATCTAAAAAAGATTTTCAATTACTAAACTACTTTAAATTAAATCAAGCCTATAGCTATATTTTATATTTATATGGCCATATTATATTACTTTTATAAATATGTCAACATGTATCACCAAAATTCTTCATAGCTTTTCTTTATCAGACTGTCAAAATCGTAACAATCTACAACATCTTCCAGTGTTATAACATTAAGTTTCATAGCCTCTTCTTTATAAATAGTAGGCATAATAGCATAAAAATCAGAATTACGATATTCGTAGCGGTATATAAATATTTTGTTTGTTTTATATAGGTTTTTCAATATATTATATAGTTCATATTCCATTATAGAGCTGTAAGTATCTTGATTTTCCACATAATATTTTATTTCAATATGTTTTAAATATGTATTACTTTTTGCTACATTATCAAGATTGGTTCTTGCATAGTTTTCGATATTTTCCCAGACTTCTTCTTCAATCCTTTCTATATATAAGGGTTCTTCCATTTGGATATTAAGAATATCATCTAGGGTAATGTGTTCGTCGGGTACATTACATAGGGCAAAATCAAAGTTGCTACCGACGGTAAGGAGAGTAACTTTTCTTTTATTTAGCCTAATGGTGTTAAGTAGAGGTGACATATCCTTGTCATTGGACATAATGATGAATTCATCAATATTTTCATTGATATACATGTCATTTAGAGCGTCAATTGTTATTTGAAGATCTGCATAGTTTTTTCCACGATTGGAGGTATGAATTGTGCTGACTCCGTATTCCTGTAATCTTGTCTGATGGCGGGACTCCATTAAATCCCTATTGTCAAAATTACAATAAGCTATAATCTTTACAATCCTTAGGTTTTTGCTTTTGCACCATTTATGGATTTTTTCGAAAAAACCTAAGCGAAGAAGATTTTTGTACTGAAACAAGAGGGTTTTGTACACATTTTCATAATCAATGTAGATGGCTACATTATATAATTTATTGTCCATACTTCACTCCTTTATATTAATTTAACCTTATTATAACACGTTTCGTCAAAATGAAATAAACAAGTTTTTAATTTTATATTGAAATTTTATTTTTTTTATATTAAAATCATTGAATAATAGATTGATTGGAATATATATATTAGTGATGCTTCTGTGGCTCAGCTGGTAGAGCAATTGATTCGTAATCAATAGGTCACGGGTTCGAGTCCCGTCAGAAGCTTAATATAAGCCTTATAACACACTGGTTATAGGGCTTATATTTATAATAATATAAAATTTATATGGAGTGTTTATGGACATAATGTAAGGTCCCATCATATATAAAGGGAGTATTATCGCTTTTCCCCCATAAAACATAGTCCTATTGCCCCGGGACCTGAATGGGAACCGATACTGGGACTGATAGTGTTTATTAATATCTTCTTATGAGGAAGAGCCTCCTTAATAAGTCTTTTAAGATACATGGCATCATCTGGGGCATCCCCGTGGGCTATGCAGATTATATCATTGTCATCTTTATATCTACCCATATTGTCTATCATATAATTAAATATGGTAGAAAGAGATTTCTTCCTGCCCCTAATCGTAGTAAGGGGAACTAGTCCACCTTCTTCGTTTATATATAAGATGGGTTTCATATTCATTATAGAACCGATTAATGCTGTGGTTTTGGAGATTCTTCCACCCCTTTGTAGATGATATAAATCATTTACGGTAAAAAAGGTGGAGAAATTCATCTTATGCTCCTCTAGCCAGGAAGCAATCTCGTCAATGGTTTTTCCTTCCTCTTTCATTTCTACAGCTTTTATTACAAAAATACCTTCACCAAGAGAGGCATTTAAGGTGTCTATTACAATTATCTTAGCATCCGGATTTTCCTCACATATATCTCTGGCTCCGGCCATGACATTGCTGCAGCCTCCGCTAAGGCCGGAGGAAAAGCTAATATGTAAAATATCAAGGTCAAGGTTTATGTAGTTTTGGAAAGTCTGTCTGATAACTTGGGGATTACTGGCCATGGTAGTGGGCATTAGACCTGCTCTCATTCTATCATAGAATTCTTTTGGTGTAAGATTTACTTCATCCCCATAGGTTATTCCTCCTAGGTTATAGTAGTGAGGAATTATACCTATACTTTTCTCTTTTATATATTCTATTGGTAAATCAGAATTTGAATCCGTGGTAATAACAAAATTTCTCATCTCTTAAAACTCCCAAAAATTGTAATTTACTTTATTATACTAAAATAAAGCATAAATAGCAAGAGTTTTATTTACAAAAATAGTAAAAAATGTAGCTTTTTCTTTATTTTTCTTATATAAAATTCAGTATCTTTGTCCATGTATTTTATAAAAGGGGGTTCTGCTTCCCCCTTTACCTAGTATACTTTTTTTGAAAGTAGGCTAATAGTTTATATAGACCGGTGGCCACTATACATAAAATAACTATACTCATAATTACATAATCTAGCTTAAAGACTTGGCTTCCGTAGATTATAAGGTAGCCTAAGCCAGCCTTTGCGGCTAAAAATTCCCCGATTATTACACCGACCAGTGATAAACCGATGTTAACTTTCATCAGGCTAATCATAGAGGGGATATTAGCAGGCAGGATTACCTTTAGAAGTACATCTTTCTTTTTTCCTCCAAGGGTATAGATTAATTTAATTTTATCTTCTTCAACTGCTTTAAAATCAGAGTGTAAGGTTATAATGGTACCAAATAAGGCAACCGAGATTGCGGCCACGATAATTGTGTTCATATTATTTCCCAGCCATACGATAAAGACAGGAGCTAGGGCAGACTTAGGTAGACTATTTAAGACAATCAGGTAAGGTTCAAGAATTTTTGATATAGTTTCATTCCACCAAAGAATCACCGCAACAAGTAATCCGATTAAGTTTACCAAGGCAAAACTTAAAAGAGTTTCATATAAGGTTATACCCAGATGATAGAATAGTTGGCCGTCAACTGTCATTTGTACTATGGTATTTACCACTCTAGAAGGACTAGAGAATATAAACGGATCCACTATGCCAATATAGGTACTTATTTCCCAAAAAGCAACAAAACCTATTAATATCATAATTTGTATAGTACGAATTCTTCGGTTTTGTAATATATGCTTTTTGATATATGCTTTCTGAGCAGCTGAAATATCTAAGCTTTCACTTGTAACTTTTCTATTCCTTCTGCTCAAGATTGTTTAACTCCTTCCATATTAAATTAAAGTAATCTGTAAATTCCGGTGCGCTTCTAGCCCTAAATGGAGTAGGATCCGTTATAGATAGTTTTATATCAATAATCCGCTTTACACTGCCGGGTCTTTTTGTCAATATAATAACTCTGTCAGACATGCTGATAGCCTCTGATATATCATGGGTTATTAAGATTGCTGTTTTCTTCTCTTTACGGATTATTCCCCAGATATCATCTGCCACCTCAAGCCTGGTTTGATAATCTAAGGCAGAAAAAGGTTCATCTAAAAGCAAAATATCTGGTTCCAACAAAAGGGTACGAATTAGAGCCGCTCTTTGACGCATTCCACCAGATAATTCAGAAGGATATGAATTTTTAAAAGTAATTAGACCATAAGTGTTCAAAAGTTCATTTATGTGGACATAGCTGTTATCACTTAATTTATTTTGAATTTCCATTCCCAAGGTTACATTTCTTAAGGTATCACGCCATTCCAGCAGATGATCTTTTTGAAGCATATAGCCGATGTTTTTACCAGAGGATTTAATGTCTTTGCCGTTTATATATATTGAACCGCTGCTTGGAGTAAGCAAGCCGGCGATTAGAGAGAGCAGGGTGGATTTGCCACAGCCGCTTGGTCCTACGATGCCTACAAATTCTCCGTCATTTACATGGAAGGAAACATCCACTAAAGCAGGTGTTTCTCCCTCGAGGCTGTGGTAGCTATAGCTGATGTTGTCAATTCGGAGTAGTTCGCTCATATAATACCTCCCTATTAGTTTATACTGTATTATATGACTAGCAAAATGATAAGTTACATAAGATAAATAAGGTAAGATAGAAATAATAAGGGGTTATTGACTTTACTATTTGCCCATAATATAATGAATTCAATAAAAATGTTAAATAATTCTAACAATTACATGGAATTATTTTAATTAGCCAAATATTTATTATCAAGGCAGCTAATAACATGTGTATCCCAAGAATAGGGTAGGAGGAATAATATATGGAGAAAAAAACAGTTCTTTATGATTGCCATATAGATTTAGAAGGGAAGATGATACCCTTTGGGGGATATCTTATGCCTGTACAATATAAATCAGGAGTTATAAAAGAGCATATGGCAGTAAGAAAGGCAGCCGGACTATTTGATGTATCCCATATGGGAGAGGTAATATTAAAGGGTAGTGATGCCTTAAATAATATTCAAAAGCTTGTAACCAATGATTGCAGCTTAATGGTGGACGGACAGGTGAAATACAGCCCTATGTGCAACCAGGATGGGGGTGTAATTGATGATTTACTAATCTACCGTATTGGGAAAGAGGAATATCTTCTTGTTATTAACGCAGCTAACCGCTACAAGGATATTGACTGGATAAGGAAGCATTTATTTGGTGATGTAAGGCTTTCTGATATTTCCGATGAAACTGCTTTGCTGGCACTTCAAGGGCCTTTATCAAAGTCAATACTTACAAAGCTTACAGATGAAAAGACCCTACCCATAAAGTATTATACATTTAAAGAAAATGTAGATATTGGGGGAATAAAATGTATGGTTTCAAAGACAGGCTATACCGGTGAAGAGGGATATGAGATTTATTGTAAAAACAAGGACGCTGTAAGCTTATGGGAACTACTTTTGGATAAGGGAAGTGGTGAAGGATTAATTCCTTGCGGACTTGGAGCTAGGGATACTCTACGGCTAGAAGCGGGACTTCCTTTATATGGCCATGAAATGGATGATAGCATATCACCTATTGAAGCGGGTTTGGGATTTGCCGTTAAGTTGAATAAAGAAGATTTTATCGGTAAGCAGGGTATTATTGATAGGGGAGAACCCACAAAAATCCGTGTGGGCTTAAAAATAACCGGCAGGGGGATTGCAAGAGAAGATTGCCCGGTATTTTATGGTGATAAAGAGGTGGGAAGAACCACATCCGGTACTCATTCACCTTATCTTGGCTATCCTATAGCTATGGCTTATGTTGATTTGAACTACAAAGATGTAGGAACTAATCTTATGGTGGAGATTAGAGGACGAAAAACATCTGCAGAGATTGTTCCTTTACCATTTTATAAAAAATCATAATTAAGGAGGACATACTATGAGTAAGGAGTATTTATTTTTACAGTCCCATGAATGGGTGCAGTTTTTAGATGAAACCACAGCAAGAATAGGAATTTCCGATTATGCGCAAAATGAACTGGGAGATCTGGTTTTTGTTAACCTTCCGGAAGAAGGGGA
Source organism: Herbinix luporum (assembly GCF_900070325.1). GTDB lineage: Bacteria > Bacillota > Clostridia > Lachnospirales > Lachnospiraceae > Mobilitalea > Mobilitalea luporum. Next base: position 1,949,224 of record NZ_LN879430.1, on the reverse strand, counting down.
GGAAGTAGAAGCCGGTGAGGTATTTGCCGAGGTTGAATCTGTTAAAGCGGTTTCTAATGTATACAGCCCTGTAACAGGAGTTGTAAAAGCAGTTAATGAAGAACTTCTTGACCAGCCGGATCTTATTAATTCAGATGCTATGGAAGCTTGGTTTATAGAGGTTGAAAATATTACTGACAAGGCAGAACTTTTATCTGAAGAAGAGTATAATAAATTAATTTCTCAGTAGTAAGAAATCTTATATGGAGATGGAATTTATACTTTTCATCGACCTTTAAAATATAAAGAGGAGGTCACCATGGGAAATTATGTTCCGAATACAAAGGATGAACAGGATCAAATGCTAAAGGCCATTGGGCTTAGCTCTATGGAGGACTTATTTGATACCATACCTGAGGAAGTAAAATTAAAGGCTCCACTTAATATACCTAAGGGAATGTCTGAGATGGAAGTGTTTTACAGAATGAGAAATATTGCAAATAAGAACAAGGTTTTTCAGACTGTATTTAGAGGCTGTGGAGCTTATCGCCACTATATACCTGCCATTGTAAAACAAGTTACCTCTAAGGAGGAATTTATAACTTCATATACCCCATATCAGGCGGAAATCAGCCAAGGAATTCTTCAATCTATTTTTGAATTTCAGACCATGATATGTGAGCTGACGGGAATGGATGTAGCTAATGCTTCCGTTTATGATGGTTCTTGTGCAGCTGCTGAGGCTGTTATTATGAGTAGGGAAAGAAAGAGAAAAAAAGCCCTTGTATCAGCTTCAGTTAATCCTATGACCGTTGAAACCATTTCCACTTATCTTAAGGGAACTGATATGGAGATGGAGCTAATTCCCCTTAAGGAGGGAATTACTGATATAGACAGCTTAAAGAAAATGCTTGGGGATGATACAGCCTGTGTCCTGATACAGCAGCCCAATTACTTTGGCCTGCTAGAGGATGGGGATACAATCGGAGAACTTCTTAAAGATAGTGATATAAAATATATTATGAGCTGTAATCCCATCTCCTTAGGAATATTAAAGACCCCTGCAGAATATGGTGCAGATATTGCAGTGGGAGAGGGACAAGCCCTTGGAATTAGTTTGTCCTTTGGAGGTCCCTATCTGGGTTTTATGGCAACAAGAGATAATTTGAAGCGCCGGCTTCCGGGAAGAATCGTAGGAGAGACAAATGATTTGCAAGGAAGACGGGCCTTTGTCTTAACCTTGCAGGCCAGGGAGCAGCATATCCGCCGGGAGAAGGCCTCCAGTAATATATGCTCCAATCAGGCCCTGTGTGCTATGACAGCGGCTGTCTATCTTGCAGCCATGGGAAAAAAAGGCCTAAGCCGTGTAGCTACCCTTTCAATGTCTAAGGCCCATTATCTTGCCCAGCGTTTATGTGAGATAGAGGGATATAAATTGGTATATCCGGGAGAATTTTTCAATGAGTTTGTAACTACAGTTAATACTGAAGTGGATAAAATACTGGCTATTCTTGAGGAAAGAGGAATTTTAGGAGGATATCCTGTAGGTAAGAATCAGCTGCTTTGGTGTGCTACAGAAGTCAATTCCAAGGAAGAGATTGATACCTTGGTTGAGATTCTTAAGGAGGTGCCATAGGATGAAGCTTATATTTGAAATCGGAAATACAGATAGAGGATGTGATTTGCTGCCTGAATCTGATGTTCCTGTGGTATCGGTTGAGGAAAAGTATGCAAGAAGGAAAGAACTTAATCTTCCCCAGCTTTCTGAAACAGAAATCAGCAGGCATTATACAAGACTTGCAAAAGCTACTTACGGTGTCAATAAGGGTTTTTATCCTTTAGGTTCTTGTACTATGAAGTACAATCCAAAGATTAATGATGAGATAGCCAAACTTCCTAACTTTAGCGAAATCCATCCTTTACAACCGGAACATACGGTTCAAGGGTGTCTTGAGGTTTATAAACTGGCAGAGGAATATCTGTGTGAAATTACCGGGATGGATTATATGGATTTTCAACCGGCAGCAGGAGCCCATGGGGAATTTACAGGATTAAAGCTTATTTGGGCCTATCATAGGGATAGGAATGATTTAAAAAGGGATAAAATTATTATTCCGGATTCAGCCCATGGCACCAATCCCGCCAGTGCTGCCATGGCAGGCTTTACCGTTATAAATATACCTTCTACAAAAGAGGGCTTGGTAGATATAGAGGCCCTAAAAGATGCGGTAGGAGATGATACCGCAGGCTTTATGCTGACTAATCCCAATACCGTAGGTATATTTGAAGAGCAGATTCTTAAGATTACAAGTATAGTTCATGAAGCCGGAGGCCTCAATTACTATGACGGGGCTAATTTAAATGCTATAATGGGACTTACAAGACCGGGAGATATGGGATTTGATGTGGTACATTTAAATCTTCATAAGACTTTTTCTACACCCCATGGGGGAGGAGGTCCCGGAAGCGGGCCTGTAGGCTGCAAGGAGATCTTGGGAAAATATCTTCCATCTAGGAGGATTATTGAGGTAAACAATAACTTAAGATTTGCAGATAAAGAGGAAAAGAGTATAGGCAGGGTAAAAGATTTTTATGGAAATTTCCTTGTTGTAGTTAGGGCCTTGACATATATAATGACTTTGGGTAGGGAGGGACTAAAAAATGCTTCCCAAAATGCCGTTTTAAATGCCAATTATATGATGCATATGCTTAAAGATACATTTACCATGCCCTTTGGCAGTGGTCGCTGTATGCATGAATTTGTCATGTCCCTTGAAAATCTTAAAAATGAAAAAGCGGTAACTGCATTGGATTTTGCCAAAGCCTTGCTTGACTTTGACATTCATCCCCCTACAATGTACTTTCCTTTGATTGTTAAGGAAGCCCTGATGGTGGAACCTACGGAGACAGAGACTAGGGAGACTTTAGATGAAGTAATAAGAATCTATAAAGAGGTATATAATAAAGCATGGCAAGATCCTGAAGCAATTCATAAATGTCCCACTACAACTTCCATAGGTCGTCCGGATGAAGTAAGGGCTGCAAGAAATCCGGTTTTACGTTATCATTTTTCCGACCAATAATTAAAAGAAGCTGCTTCAAGTTATATTTTTTATTTTACTTGGGGCGGCTTTTCTTAAACTTTATTATAATTTAAAACTTTAAAAAATTTATTCTGGTTTAAATGATTATGTTTTAAGATTTATATAAATAAGAAATATTTTTACAATGGTTTGTATAATATGAGATTTATAATGTAGATATAGCTTTATAAATATATATTACAAATTATAAGAAAGAGTGATTGCCATTAAGAAATTGTTATATTATATCACAGAAGAAACTAACCCCTATAAAAACCTGGCTTTAGAGGAGTATTTACTACATAATGTTAGGGAAGATGAATGTATCCTTTATTTATGGCAGAATGAAAAAACAGTAGTTATCGGAAGAAACCAAAACCCTTGGAAGGAATGCAGGATAAATCAGTTAAATGAGGTTGGGGGAAAGCTGGTCCGTAGGTTATCAGGGGGAGGAGCGGTATATCATGATTTGGGTAATCTCAACTTTACCTTCCTTGTAACCAAGGATAACTATAATGTGGACAGGCAGCTGGAGGTAATAATTAAGGCAGTCAATAATCTGGGTATTTTGGCTGTCAAATCCGGTAGAAATGATATTACCGTAGAGGGAAAAAAGTTCTCCGGCAATGCATTTTATACTATGGGGAATAAATGTTATCACCATGGGACAATTTTAGTTAACGTGGACATGGCCGACTTGTCAAAATATTTGAATGTATCAAAAACCAAGCTGCAATCAAAGGGAGTTGCTTCAGTTAAATCCAGAGTAACTAATCTAAAAGACTACAATAGGGATATTACTATTGATAAATTAAAGAAGGAGCTTATTAATGCTTTCGGAGATGTCTATGGACTTAAGCCGGTAGAGATGGATGGGGCTAATTTGCCACAAGAAGATTTAAATAGCAGAGCAGAAAAATTCTCTTCCTGGCAGTGGAATTATGGCAGAAAGATAGAATTTAGCGATAGTATAGAGAGAAGATTTAGCTGGGGAGAGATTGAGATACAGTTTGTAGTGCTTGGAGGTATTATAAAAGACTGCCGGGTATTTTCCGATGCACTTGATACAGAGCTTTTTGAAGAGCTTCCTAAACAGCTTATGGGACTTAAATTTACTTCAAAGTCTATTAATAAGGCTTTAAGTAATATAAGGACATCAGATAATAATAATGAGATATTAAAAGATATAATAGAGCTTATTGGTGAAGAAGTCTAGTAAAATGGTTTGGAGGTCATTAAAATGAATGAATCTTATGATTTGCTTGTAATCGGTTCGGGACCCGGAGGTTATGTGGCTGCCATTAAAGCTGCAAAGCTTGGGAAAAAGACAGCTATTATAGAAAAGGGAGAGATTGGAGGCACATGTCTAAATCGAGGCTGTATACCCACTAAGACTCTAATCCATAGCAGCCATTTTCTTTCTATGGCAAAAAGTATGAAAGAAGCCGGCATTACCTTTACAGGACTGGATATTGATTATGAAAGGCTTAAGGAAAGAAAGGAAGAAGTAGTATTAAAAATACGAAAAGGTGTCCTAGGACTTCTTAAGGCAAATGGAGTTAAGATATACCAAGGAGAGGCTAAGATTATCCAAAGGCACCTTGTAAGGGTAAAATGTGGGGAGGATGAAGAGAATTTACAGGCAGATAATATTCTTATAGCCACCGGTTCACAACCTGTAAGGCCAAATATTGAAGGGGTAAATTTGAAAAATGTTGTAACCAGTGATGAGCTTTTATCCGGCAATTCTAAGCTTTATAAAAAACTATTAATTATAGGAGGCGGTGTTATTGGTGTTGAGATGGCCTCCATTTACAAGGAATTGGGCAGTGAAGTTGAAATTATAGAGGCCATGGACCGGATTTTATATGGAATGGATAAGGAGATTTCCCAGAGTATTGCCATGGGCTTAAAAAAGAAGAAAGTCTCAATTCATACAGGGTCTAAGGTCGTTAAGATATCAGAAGGGGGCAGTTATGGATTAGTATGTGAATATATAGAAAAGGAGCAAAAAAAGACCTGCGAAGCAGAAGGAATTTTATTGTCTGTGGGCAGAGGTCCCAATATAGAAGGATTATTTGAGGATATAGATATAGAGATGGATGGGCCTTATATTAAGGTAAATGAAAATTTTGAAACAAGCCTTCCTAATATCTATGCCGTAGGTGATGTAATCCGAGGAAAGCAGCTGGCCCATCTAGCCTCCGCTCAAGGGATAGTGGCAGTAGAAAGAATATGTGGCCTTGAACCATCTATAGATCTTAAGGTAATTCCATCCTGCATCTATACTGTTCCCGAAGTGGCTACAGTGGGTATGGATGAGGGGGAGGCAAAAGCCCGGGGATTTAAGGTAGAAACCGGCAAGTATCCCATGCTTGGCAACAGCAAAACCTTACTTTCAATGGGGGAGAGGGGCTTTATCAAGCTGGTATGTGATGCCGATAGCAAAAGACTCCTAGGAGCCCAGCTATTATGTGACAGGGCTACTGATATAATCGGTGAATTGGCCCTGGCCATATCTAATAAACTTACCTATAAAGATATAGCCTCAATTATTAGGCCTCATCCCACCTATGAAGAGGCTATTACAGAGGCTGCCCATGATATAGATGGTATGGCAATACATCTTATCCCAAAAAAGTAGTTACCACCTATGAATATGTTTATAAAAAGTTTATAAATTTTTTATAAATAATTAATGGCAGGGAACACCAATAATTTGATACAATACAACCAGAACAAATGTTTGGTAGGTGGGTGCAAATTATGGTTATACATGAAGGTATGTCAATCCAAAGGAAATTAGAGATTTTATCCGATGCTGCAAAATATGATGTTGCTTGTACATCTAGTGGTGTTGATCGTAAAGGTAATAAATCAGGTATCGGTAATAGTCTAGCCTGCGGAATTTGCCATACCTTTTCTGCTGACGGAAGATGCATTTCCCTACTTAAAATTTTATTTACCAATGAATGCATCTTTGATTGTAAATATTGTATTAACCGGTCTTCCAATGATATTGTAAGGACATCTTTTACTCCCGAGGAATTATGTCAGCTTACTATGGAGTTTTACAGGAGAAATTACATTGAAGGATTATTCTTAAGCTCCGGTATAAAGATAAGTCCAAATCATACTATGGAGTTGATGTTTGATACCCTAAGAAAGCTGCGAGAGGATTATCATTTTAACGGTTATATTCATTGCAAAGCAATTCCTGGTGCAGATCCGGCCTTAATTGAAGCCCTCGGTTGGTATGCCGATAGGATGAGTGTTAATTTGGAGCTGCCCACGGCAAGTAGTCTAAAGCAGTTGGCCCCACATAAAAACAGAAAGAATATACTTAAACCCATAAGGCAGATTCAACTTAGAAGGGAAAGTAATATAGAATATCTAGGTTTATATGATAAAGGGAAAAGTAGAAATTATGAACTAAGTTATAAGGATAAGACAGACAAGTCAGAAGGGTTAATTACTGATAATATTAATAATAAGCTTCTTGCTTATAATGGGAATAATAATAATGATGAAAATGAATTTAAAGAAATTTTAAAACCGGCAAATGAAATAATACCCAGCAGTAGATTTTTACGGGCCGGTAAAAGATATGTCCCTGCAGGACAGAGTACCCAGATGATTATAGGTGCTACTGAGGATAGTGATTATCATATAATGTCAGTATCTGAAGCCTTATATAATAATTTTGATTTAAAGAGGGTATTTTATTCGGCCTTTGTAAATGTTAATCAGGATAGTACCCTTCCTTCTACACAAACAGGTCCGCCTCTTCTAAGGGAACATAGACTATATCAGGCAGACTGGTTACTTCGTTTTTATGGTTTTAAAACCAGGGAACTTTTAGATGAGAAAAAGCCCAATTTTAATATACTCCTTGATCCAAAATGTGATTGGGCTCTAAAGAATTTGGACAAGTTTCCTGTTGAGATTAATAAGGCAGACTACTATACCCTACTTAGGGTACCGGGAATCGGGGTAAAATCAGCCCGCAGAATTATTGCTGCAAGAAAAAACGCAGTCCTAGATTTTAAGGATCTTAAGAAGCTTGGCATTGTATTAAAACGGGCAGTTTATTTTATTACCTGTAAGGGCAAGATGATGTATCCCATTAAAATTGATGAGGATTTTATTACAAGAGAGCTTTTGTCTACTAAGGACCGCCTGCCATTTGGGATTGATAAGGATATTACTTATCGTCAATTATCCCTATTTGATGATATGAAATATAATTTATCCCAGGGATAAATTGAATATATTGTGAGGTAATCCATGAATAATGTTAAAATTTTTTTATGTGAAAATAGTATAGATGGTATTTTTACAGCAATTTACCAGGCTTGGAACTCGGGATATGGCCATGCTAATGTGAAGATTGAAGAACAGTCTGAGAGTAATAATTATTCAAATATGGAATTATTTTCAGACTATATTAATGTTAATACAGACCTTGGTAAAGCCATGAAAGTATCCCGCTCAATTAAGCAAAAGTTATCTAAGGAAATATATGAAATGGTATGCAGGGTAGCTTTATCAAATTATCATCAAAAAGGAGATTTGATTTATAGATTTTTGATTTTAGCATTTCATATTGGCAGGGATATAGTAAATCATTTGAATAATGATGTGGTAAATCGTGTTTTTAAAATAAACAGTAATGTATATAATGAAGTTCATCACTTTTTAGGTTTTGTTCGGTTTACTGAAGTGGAGAATGAAATTTTGGCAGCAATAATTGAACCAAAAAATAATATACTAACTCTTATAACACCTCATTTTGCAGATAGACTGCCCAAGGAAAAGTTTGTTATTTTTGACAAACTACGTAATATATGTACCCTACACATTCCACAAAAACCTTGGATTGTTACCAAAATTTCTGATATGGATTTGGATTTATATGATCTGTTAAAAAATGATAGTGATGAATATCAGGATTTGTGGAAGATTTTTTTTGAAAATATAGCCATTAAAGAAAGAATTAACCCAAAGTTACAAAGAAATAATCTTCCCTTGCGATTTAGAAAAGATATGACAGAATTTTTATAAAATTTTTTTCCTTTACTTAGATAATATAATATGACATATGTATAAGGGTATATATATGAATAAAAGATACAATTGGTGGAATACTAAGCGAGTAAGATGAAATAATTAAATATCTAGGAGGAGTATCCATGAAAAGAAGATTAGGCATATTTATAGCCCTATGCTGTGTCATTATGTTTACCTTCACTGCATGTGCCGATAAAGAAGGAAATACTAATAATTCGGGCAACAATACAGGTACCGATAATACTTTGGATGATGAAACAGATGATACAACAAATGATACTAACGATACAACAAACGGTACTAATAACGGAACAAATGACACTACTAACGGGACAAATGACACTACTAACGGAACAAACAATGGTACCGATGATACAAATGGAACAGGAGCAAATAACGGAGATATTACAGACGATACGGGCACAAACACAGATACCAATGGTACAACAGGGAATAACAATACTCCATAAAAATAATTATATTAAAAAAATCCTTCCGCATATATACGGAAGGATTTTAATTATGGATTTATTTGTTTAAATATCTTGGTGATTACCGGCACATTTTTTACATATACCTGTAATTTGAATTTGATGATCCTTAACAATAAAGCCTTCAGCTTTAATAGAGTCTTCAATTTCTCTCATAGGACAATGTTTTAGATTATAGACTTCTTTACAGTCATCACATATTAAAAAATGGGTGTGATTATTTTTGTCTTCTTTAAAGCGATAAAATACTTCGTTATCATTAAAATAGTATTTTTCGATTAAATTCTGTTCAAGCAAAAGATCAATATTTCGATATATGGTTGATTTTGCTATTCTAGGAAGTTTATCAATGATTAAATTATAAATTTCATTTATAGACAGGGGACGATCTGCCTCTTTTAGTATAGACATTATTACCTGTCTTTGTCTGGTATTTCGCACCTTCTGCATAGGCTCACCTTCTTAACAGCTTTAGTAAAATACAAATTATAGTATATATCTTTTTTAGTACTGATTCAAGACCGGCTTTTTCAATATCTTATAATATGGGATATATAAATTTGTGAAGGGCATTTAAAAAGACATTCCATTTAAAACTTAATTAGGAATGTCTATAAGCTTAGTACTTCCGGAAAAGAATTTTTTCAAATAATAATCCGGTAAAAAACCAAACCGGTGCATAATCAAAACGGATAACACCCTTAATATTATATTTTGACTTACTGTAATCCCAAGGACATGCTCTATATTTTTTCAGAATTACACCGGTTGTGTATTCTGTTAGATAAATTAATAGGGCATATACACCTCCTCTTAAGAGAGCATTCCTTTTTTGCAACCTAGAACAAATAGGAGATAAACAGGCGGCCATTCCATATATAGGAAACATCCATACAGAAGTGCGGCAGGACAGGGTTCTATCATTCATTTTCCATTTTTTAATGGAATTTAATCCTGTCCAAAAACACTCAAGAAACCATCCGCATAACCCACATGTCATGAAGTTTTTTAGAAAATTTTTTACCATAATAATAGTATCTACCAGACTTAAGTTTCTATGCCAAATTAAAAGTTAATTTGATGGAGGCAAAAAGCATAGGAAATAAGCTTTTGCCTATACTATCTATTGTAAAGCAAATGTTAACTATTTTATAAGGAGGTTATAATGCCTAAGGATTCTCAACCAGATAATAAAAGAGCCAGGATTCAAAAGGCTAATGGACAGACCCCCATAACTAGGGAAAATCAGCAAAAGAATAAAAATGCAAAAAGGAAGTCTATAGAGCATAATGATGTCTAAGTTAAGTGGAACTATAAACCTTATTACTTTTGAAGAGTTAAATAAGCATTTATTGGAGGATATTGCTCCTTCAGGGTATTTTAACAGTCTAGATAAGGAATTGGATATATATCCTCTAAACTTGCTTAAGAAACTAAAGAATGTAGAGCAATCAAAAAAATATCACCCTGAGGGGAATGTGTGGAATCATACTATGATGGTGGTGGATGAAGCAGCTAAGGTAAAAGACCAAAGCAGCCATAGCAAAGCATTTATGTGGGCAGCCCTTCTTCATGACATAGGAAAACCGGACACTACAAAGGTTAGAAAAGGCAGAATTACTTCCTATGATCATGATGAGCTAGGGGCTAAAATAAGTAAAGAATTTTTAGAGGAGTATACAAATGATGAGGATTTTATTAAGAAAGTATGCTTAATGGTTAAATACCATATGCATATGCTATATGTATTAAAAGGACTACCTTTCGGAAACCCTAGACAAATGGTAAAAGATGTAGACATACATGATATTGCCTTGTTATGTAGATGTGATCGCTTGGGCAGAATTGGTGTTGACAAGGAGGCAGAGATAAAAAATTATAAGGAATTTTTGGATAAATTAAAGACTTTAGTATAGTTTAAGGAGACTGTAACCACTATATTTTATAATTATGGAGACAGTCTCTTTTATCTACTGTCAAGTAAATTTTTAAAGTCAAAAGTAAGTATAATATTTTGTTAATATAAAATGGACTGGATTTTTTAGTATATATATTCTATAATATAAGCTAAAATATTTATTTGTAATTATGCAGTAAAAGAGGTTTTGTAAATGACAAATAATTATACATATGTAATAACAAGAAAAGAAAAACTAGCGGATAAAATTTATCTGATGGATATAAAAGCACCTAGGGTTGCCTCCCACTGCTTGCCGGGACAATTTATTATACTTAAGATAGATGAAAAGGGAGAACGTATCCCCTTAACCATATGCGATTATGACAGAGAAGAAGGCACAGTTACAATTGTTTTTCAAGCCCTGGGAAGCTCAACAAAACGAATGGCAAAACACCAAGTTGGAGAAGCATTTCGTGATTTTACCGGGCCATTAGGAAAACCCTCTGAGCTTATGGGTATGTCAAAGGAAGAATTAAGTAAAAAGAAAGTGCTTTTTGTTGCTGGAGGTGTAGGAGCGGCACCGGTATATCCCCAGGTAAAATGGATGAAAGAAAATGGCTATGATGTTGATTGTATAATTGGAGCAAGAAGTAAAGAGCTTATTATTCTAGAGGAGCCTATCAGACAATATGCCAAGAATCTTTATATAACAACTGATGACGGTACTTACGGCATGAAAGGAAATGTTAACGACTGCATTAAAGAGCTTATACAAAACCAAGGACTGCATTATGATATTGTTGTTGCCATTGGCCCTATGATTATGATGAAGTATGTATGTATCCTAACTAAGGAGTTAAATATAAAAACAATAGTAAGCATGAATCCCATTATGGTGGACGGTACCGGTATGTGTGGAGCATGCAGGCTTACCATAGGTAATGAGGTTAAGTTTGCTTGTGTGGACGGCCCGGAGTTTGACGGACATATGGTTGATTTTGATGAAGCCATAAATCGTCTTTCCATGTATAAAACCCAGGAGGGAAAAAAGCTTCTTCGTGACAAAGAAGGAGATAGCCATCACCATAAGGGTTGTCAATGTCATGAAGACTAATTATATACTTATATTTAGGAGGATATGTATATAGTGAATATGCTAAAAAGGGTTCCGGTAAGAGAACAGAATCCGGACATTAGAATAAATAATTTTGAAGAGGTATGTTTTGGGTATACTTATAATGAAGCACAAGCTGAATCAGCCCGTTGCTTACAATGTAAAAATCCCAAATGTGTTCAAGGATGTCCCGTATCTATTGATATTCCCGGCTTTATTGGGAAAATAGTAGAGGGGGATATAAAAGAAGCATTTAATATTATTAATAGATATTCTGCCCTTCCTGCCATATGCGGTAGAGTATGTCCACAAGAAATCCAATGTGAACAAAAGTGTATAAGAGGTATAAAAGGAGAGCCGGTATCCATTGGAAAGCTTGAAAGATTTGTTGCAGATTGGGCTAGGGAGAATAATATAAGACCAACAAGGACTAAGCAAAACGGAAGGAAGGTTGCCATAATCGGTTCGGGACCTGCAGGTTTAACCTGTGCTAAGGAAATGGCTGAGCTTGGTTATGATGTAACCATATTTGAGGCTCTTCATGAACCGGGAGGGGTATTAGTTTATGGAATTCCTGAGTTTAGGCTGCCTAAGGAAGCTGTGGTTAAGCCGGAGATAGAGAATATTAAGGCTTTAGGTGTAAAAATTGAGACCAATGTAATTGTGGGCAAATCCGTAACCATAGACGAGCTATTAGATAAGGAAGGTTACGAAGCAGTCTTTATTGGATCCGGAGCCGGTCTGCCAAAATTCATGGGTATACCCGGTGAAAATGCCAATGGTGTATTTTCAGCCAATGAATACCTGACAAGAAGCAATCTGATGAAGGCATTTGATAAGGATTATGATACTCCTATTATTACAGGTAAAAAAGTTACGGTTGTGGGCGGGGGCAATGTGGCTATGGATGCTGCAAGGACAGCCAGAAGACTTGGAGCCCAAGTAACAGTAGTATATAGAAGGAGTGAGGCAGAACTTCCTGCCAGAATTGAGGAAGTCCATCATGCTAAGGAAGAAGGAATACAATTTAAATTCTTGACTAATCCTAAAGAAATATTAATTAATGATAAGGGTTGGGTTAAGGGTATGAGGTGTGTTAAAATGGTATTGGGAGAAGAGGATGCCTCAGGCCGAAGAATACCTATGGAAGTTGACGGATCAGATTTTATACTTGATACAGATACAGTAATTATGTCTCTGGGAACTAGGCCTAATCCCTTGATAGCTTCAACAACAAAAGGATTGAAAACTAATAAATATGGGTGTATTATAGCAGATGAAGACACAGGATTAACCTCAAGAAAGGGTGTCTTTGCCGGAGGAGATGCTGTTACCGGTTCTGCTACGGTGATATTAGCTATGGGTGCCGGTAAAGCGGCGGCAAAAGCAATGCATGAATATCTATCATTAACAAGTTCATAAATATATGGGCTATAACGGAGGATTTATGGGTAAAAATATTATTGGTCAGGCAATTATAATATGGATTATATTAGGAGCAATTTTACTACTGTCGCTGTTTATAATTGTCCTTATCAGAATGGTTAAACTGACTAAGAAACTTTCAGTGGCAAACCATGAAAATGAAAAAATGAATATGGATTATAATAAATTGGAGTCAATCTATCAAAGTACTCTGTCTTCTTATGATGCATTAACTAGTCGCTATGAAGAACTAAATAAAAATAATGAAAGCATTAGGAAGCTGGCTTATACTGATTATTTAACTGAGCTGCCTAATCGTACTGCATTTAATGAAATGTTGGATAGCATTATGCTTACACTCCGTAATGATGAAATTATTGCACTGATGATTATAGATTTGGATGATTTAAAAAATGTTAACAACACCCTTGGTCATTCATACGGTGATGAACTCTTAATCGATGCAACCCATCGTATTAAGCAGGTTTTAGATGAGAACGATTATTTGGCCCGTATCGGTGGGGATGAGTTTGTTGTTTTAACTCAAAACCTAAATGATATGGCTTCCTATGAAGAAAAAATCAGAAAAGTAAATAATGTCTTTACATATCCCTTTATATTGTCTACTAAGGAGTATTTTGTTTCGGTAAATATAGGAATTGCTTTTGCACCTAAAGATGGAAAGACATCACAGAGTTTGGTTAAAAACGCCAACTCCGCTATGTATATGTCTAAAATTAGCGGAAAAAACTCTTATATTTATTATGAGGAAGATTTCAATCAAATATTAACAAATAAAATTGAAATACAGTCAGAACTTCGCAGGGCAATTGAAAAAAATGAATTTATGCTGCTATATCAAGCCATAATGGATATAAACAACAAAAAACCAATAGGATTTGAAGCCTTAATCCGTTGGAATCATCCCCAAAAGGGTTTACTTAGTCCAAGTGAATTTTTAGATCTTGCTGAAGAGGCCGGTTTAATGGTACCAATAGGTAAATGGGTACTCCTGACTGCATGTCAGCAATTAAAAGAATGGTCTGATTTAGGAAATGATATAAATATGGCCATAAATTTATCAGCAAGGCAGTTTAAGGATAATGATTTTATTGAAACAGTTTATGAAGTAATTAAAGAAACAGATATTAATCCCAAAAAACTTGAACTGGAAATAACTGAGGCTGTGGCCTTGGAAGATATTGATTATACAATTAATACAATCAAAGAATTGCAAAAACTTGATCTTAGTTTTTCCTTAGACGATTTTGGTACCGGATATTCTTCCATAAATTCTTTGAAACTCTTACCTTTAAAAAATATTAAGATTGACAATAGTTTAATAGATAATATACTTGATGACAGTAATCAAAAAATTATTCAGGCTATCATATCTCTTGCAAAAGATCTAAATCTAAATGTAATAGCTGAAGGAGTTGAAAGCCTTGACCAAGAAAACTTCTTAATAAAATCTAAGTGTAATATGGCCCAAGGGTATCTATATAGTCAACCTTTAGAAAAAAACGAGGCAGAAGAGTTTCTAAAAAATATAGATTCCTAAGGTATGAACTTCTAAGGTGATGCAAATTGAAAGGGCAATGGTTCAAATATCTGTTTATTTTCATCCAATTAGTATTGTATGGGATATTTCTTTTTTTAGATATTCTAGGGTTAAATAACACTATGTTAAACAACTCACTATCAAATAATATAAAATTTACGGTTGTTCTTCTATGCTTTTTATATGTTCTTATAAGAAGCAGAAAAAATGCTGACAGACAGAGTATATTTTTAATATTAGCCCTATTTTTTACTCTGATATCAGATGTGTTTTTGCTACTTTCTGATTATTATTTTTATGGTGTATTAACATTTATACTTGCACATCTTTTTCATAGCTTACGTATCACTGAACTTCATTATATGCAGATATCTGATAACACTGGTCATAAAGCTATTAAAAAAGAATTTAAGAAAATTATTTATCAAATTTTTATTAGCTTGGCAATAATTCTATTTTTATGGAAAATGAATATTATGATAGACGGCCTTTTGGTAGCTTGTATTTTTTATTTTCTTGCTATTATAAGCAATACAGCCTTAAGTCTTAAACTGTCTATAAAATTTAAAAATAGAAGAAATATCAGATATCTTGCTATAGGTATGATACTATTCCTTCTTTGTGATATAAATGTGGCATTATTTAATTTATCTTCTTATTTAGATTTAGCTTCTTTTTATAACAAAATATATTTAATTTCATCAATATTAATGTGGACTTTCTATGCACCGTCTCAAGTTTTAATTGCTCTTAGTAAAGATACATAGATTTTGGCAAAATAAACAATATTTTGACCAAAATGTTATGTAAAAATTTGTAAAAATCTACTTGCATTTGGCAATTTCTTCTGTTATAATATGTCTACAAATAAATCTGTTGCTCTGCCAGTGGCAGAAATCATGTTTGAGCTTCAATTCCTTAAGGAAATTCATATCATATCATTTTTATTTCCAAAGAATCTTTTTAAAGTCCAATAAATGACAATGTTATAAGGAGGATTAATTCATGCTAAATGCAGTAAAGGAAGAATTACTGGATTATGTTTCTTTTGTGAGTTATATCAAGGATAAGATTAGGGAAAGAATGGGGGATTCTTATAGTGTTATGACTTATAAGGTATTAAAAAACAACTCCCTGGAACTTGACAGCCTAGTTTTACTTAAGGAAGGACGAAATTTTGCTCCGAATATTTATTTAAATGGATATTATGACTTGTACTTGGCAGGTACTTCTATGAAAGAGATAATTGACCGTCTCTGTATGATATATAATCATTGCTCTATACCTGCTATAAAAGATGATTTTAATTTTTCCTTAGATACCATAGGGTCCTATATTTTCTTTCGTATTGTAAGTTTAGAAAGGAATAAGAAGCTGCTTACTCAGATACCATATATTAAATATTTGGATTTTGCAGTCACTTTCCACTGCCTTGTCCGTTGTGAAGATGACGGTATTGGAACTATTCGTATTACTAATGAGCATATGAAGCTATGGAATATTAGCCTGAATAACTTAAGGGATTTGGCCTTTAAAAATACTAGCAGGCTTTTTCCTCCTGTAATACGAACCATGGAAGAGGTGCTTCGTGGGTCTTTAGACAATGGCAATCCTTCATATATATCATGTCCTATGTATATACTAACCAATGAAAAAGGCATTAATGGTGCTTCCTGTCTTCTTTATAAGGACCTAATCAAAAATTTTGCTCATCAAATCAATTCTGATCTTTATATATTACCCAGCAGTGTTCATGAAATAATTCTTTTACCAATGAAAAAAAAATTAAATATTGATTACCTAAGTAAGATGGTTATGGAGATAAATAAATCATCGGTACCGGTAGATGAAATACTATCGGATAATGTTTACATATACTCCATGGAAAGAGATGCTATATCTATGTAAGATATTTATTATACTGATGCAGTTAATAAGACTGTCGCTTTAAGGATTAAAATTCGTGAAGCGGCAGTTTTATTATAATAAATAATTTATAACGTAAAAGTGAAATTGTTAAAAATTAAACTTTTATATTTCAATATTTTTTATAATGTGTTATAATTATGAATCGACGGATAAAAACATAATATGAGAGGACAAATACTCTCAATTTTGATTCTATTAAATTTAAGGAGGACATTTCAATGGCAAGGAAAATGAAAACAATGGATGGAAACAATGCAGCAGCTCATGTTTCTTATGCATTTACTGATGTTGCAGCTATCTATCCTATTACCCCTAGCTCAGTTATGGCCGAAGTGACTGACGTATGGTCAGCACAAGGCAGAAAAAATATTTTTGGGCAACCGGTTAAAGTTGTTGAGATGCAGTCTGAAGCAGGTGCAGCAGGTACTGTTCACGGTTCATTAGCAGCCGGTGCTTTAACTACTACCTTTACTGCATCACAGGGTTTATTATTGATGATACCTAATCTTTATAAAATCGCTGGTGAACTGCTTCCCGGTGTATTTCACGTTTCTGCCCGTGCATTAGCCAGCCATGCATTATCTATATTCGGTGATCATTCCGACGTTTATGCATGCCGCCAGACAGGTGCAGCTATGTTATGCAGCAGTAATCCTCAAGAAGTAATGGATCTGGGTGCAGTTGCTCATATGGCAGCTATTAAGGGAAGAGTACCTTTCATACATTTCTTTGATGGATTTAGAACTTCTCATGAGATTCAGAAGATTGAAGTATGGGATTATGAGGATTTAAAGGAAATGGTTGATATGGATGCTATCGATGATTTCCGCCGCAGATCATTAAATCCTGAGCACCCAGTACTTCGTGGTTCAGCACAGAACCCTGATGTATTCTTCCAGGCAAGAGAAGCTAGTAATACATATTATGAGGCACTTCCTGCTATCGTTGAAGAGTATATGGAAAAAGTTAATGCTAAAATCGGTACTAACTATAAACTCTTTAATTACTACGGTGCAGAAGATGCTGAGCAAATTATTATCGCTATGGGTTCCGTAAGTGATACTATTGAAGAGACTATTGATTTCCTCAATGCAAACGGACAGAAGGTTGGTCTTGTTAAGGTTCGCTTATACAGACCTTTCTGTGCAGAACGTTTAGTTGAGGCTATACCTTCCACAGTTAAGAAAATTACTGTTCTTGACAGAACTAAGGAGCCCGGTGCTATCGGAGAGCCTTTATATCTTGACGTTGTTACAGCCCTTAAAGGTTCTAAATTTGAAAATGTTCCTGTATTCAATGGCCGCTATGGTCTTGGATCAAAAGATACAACCCCTGCACAGATAATCGCTGTATATAACAATACCGAGAAGAAGACATTCACTATCGGTATTAAGGATGATGTTACAAATCTATCCCTAGATTATGAAAATGTTTCTTATACAAGTCCTGAAGGTACAATTAATTGTAAGTTCTGGGGTCTTGGTGCAGATGGTACAGTAGGTGCCAATAAGAACTCAATTAAGATTATCGGTGACCATACAGATATGTATGCCCAGGCATACTTTGATTACGACTCTAAAAAATCAGGTGGCGTTACCATGTCCCACTTAAGATTTGGTAAAAAGCCTATTAAATCTACATACCTAATTACAAAGGCCGATTTTGTTGCCTGCCATAATCCTTCCTATGTAAGGAAATATAATATGGTTCAGGAGATAAAGGATGGCGGTACATTCTTACTAAACTGCGGCTGGAATATGGAAGAGTTAGAAGAGCATCTACCGGGTCAGGTAAAACGCTATTTGGCAGAACATAATATTAAGTTCTACACAATAGACGGTATAAGCATCGGTAGAGAAATCGGTCTAGGTGGCCGTATTAATACAGTTCTTCAGGCTGCTTTCTTTAAGCTGGCTAATATTATTCCTGTTGATGAAGCAGTAAAATATATGAAAGATGCAGCAACAGCTACCTACGGTAAGAAAGGTGAAGCGATTGTTGCCATGAACCATGCTGCAATTGATCGTGGTATTACAGATGTTAAGGAAGTTAAGGTTCCTGAGCACTGGAAGAATGCCCAGGATGAAGAACTTCATGTTAAGGTTACAGAAGGACGTAAAGAAGTTGTTGATTTTGTAAATAACATTCTTACTCCTGTAAATGCACAAAGAGGTAATGAACTTCCTGTATCAGCATTTGTAGATCATGTTGACGGAACACTGCCTCAAGGTTCTTCTGCTTATGAAAAACGTGGTATTGCAGTAGATGTTCCTAACTGGATTCCTGAAAATTGTATCCAGTGTAACTTCTGTTCCTATGTCTGCCCTCATGCGGTAATCCGTCCTGTGGCTATGACAAAGGATGAAGCTGCCAATGCTCCTGAAGGAATGAAGAAGGTTGCCATGACAGGTTTACCTGATTTGGAATTTGCCATGACAGTTTCCGTTTTAGATTGTACCGGATGTGGCTCTTGTGCTAATGTATGTCCCGGTAAGAAGGGTCAAAAAGCACTGGTTATGTCTCCTCTAGAAGAAAAACTTGAGGAACAAAAGAACTTTGATTATGGATTCTCATTAAAGGAGAAGCCAGAAGTTAACGAGAAATTCAAGGAGACAACAGTTAAGGGCAGTCAGTTTAAACAGCCTCTCTTAGAGTTCTCAGGTGCATGTGCCGGCTGTGGTGAGACACCTTATGCTAAGCTGGTAACACAGTTATTTGGCGAGAGAATGTTTATTGCCAATGCAACAGGATGTTCATCCATCTGGGGTGGATCTATGCCTTCCACACCTTATACCGTATCAAAAAATGGCAGAGGTCCTGCTTGGGCTAACTCCTTATTTGAGGATAATGCAGAATTTGGTTACGGTATGATGCTTGCACAGCAAACCTTAAGAGAAAGATTAAAAGGTAAAGTTGAAGAGCTTATGTCCACAACTGATAATGAGGAAGTTAAAGCTGCGGCAGAAAGATATCTTGCTACTTATGATAACGGCAAGGAGAATTCCGGTGCTACTTCCGCTCTGATTAGAGCATTAGAGGCATGTGGATGTGAACTTGCTAATGAAATCTTAAAAGATAAAGAATTCCTATCCAAGAAGTCCCAGTGGATCTTCGGTGGTGACGGATGGGCTTACGATATCGGATTTGGCGGATTAGATCATGTACTGGCAAGTGGACAGGATGTAAATATCCTTGTATTTGACACTGAGGTATATTCTAATACCGGTGGACAATCTTCCAAATCTACACCTACCGGTGCAATTGCACAATTTGCAGCTGCAGGTAAGGAAGTGAAGAAAAAAGATCTGGCACAGATTGCTATGAGCTACGGTTATGTATATGTTGCACAGATTGCAATGGGTGCAGATTACAATCAGACTATTAAGGCTCTGATGGAGGCTGAAAGCTATAACGGACCTTCCTTAATCATTGCTTACTCACCTTGTATCAATCACGGTATTAAGGGCGGAATGGGCAAGTCACAGACTGAGCAAAAGAGTGCAGTTCTTTCCGGATACTGGAATAACTTCCGTTATGACCCTCGTCTATTAGCTGAAGGAAAGAATCCGTTTATGCTTGACAGTAAGGCACCTTCAGAAAGCTATCAGGAATTCTTAAAGAATGAGGTACGTTACAGTGCTCTTATTCGTCAGAATCCTGACAGAGCTGAGGAGCTATTTGAACAAGCTGAGAAACAGGCTCTTGCTAAGTATGAGCACTTAAAGAGACTGGAAGCTTTATACTCAGTTAATAAAGATCAAGAATAAGAATAATTAATTCTTAGGATTTTATAAAATAAAAGAGTGTGTCCAAAGTATAGATTTGGACGCACTCTTTTTTTGCTCAGGAAAATATGTTATTTTAAAGATATCTTATATTATTATTTTATTGTATCTTAAATATTAATGGGTAGAATACAATATTAGGAAAGGAGTTGTATAATGAAGACATGGCACTTAATATTTTGGTCATTAGCAACAAGACCTTTTCACTTGATCATAATCAGAAAGAATTAATTGAAAAAACTGCTAAAGGGGCTATAATTAAAGAAGTTTACCATAGTAAGCTAAGAGAAGAAATCTTGTCTGAAGCAGAAATTATCTTTGGTTTACCAAGACCTAACCAGCTTAAAATGGCAGAAAAACTGCGCTGGCTTCAACTAATCAGTGCCGGAGCCGAGGGGTATATTGATCTTAATTTGTATAAGAATAAAGATATATTATTAACCAACAGCAGGGGTGTATATAGCCTTCCTATGGCGGAGCACGTATTTGCTATGATCTTAGCCCATAACAGAAACATTCAGGAATACGCTCTTTTAAAGAAGGATAAAAGTTGGAATAAGGTATTAGATACTAAGGATTTATATGGTTCCACAATAGGTATAATAGGACTTGGTGATATAGGCATTGAGGTGGCAAAAAGAGCAAAGGCATGGGGAGTTAGGGTCCTTGCCCTAAAAAGGACTCCTTCTAAAAAACCGGATTATGTGGATGAACTTTATCTTGGCCAGGAGATAGATGACTTATTAAGGCAGTCTGATTATATTGTTCTTTCCTTACCGGCTACTAAGAAAACTAAGGGAATTATATCAGAAGAAAAGCTTCGTATTATGAAACCCAATGCCTTCTTAGTAAATGTAGGCCGGGGTCAGTTGATTGATCAGGAGGCCTTGATAAAAGCCTTAAGTAATAATTGGATTGGAGGTGCCGGACTGGATGTAATGACACCGGAACCCCTGCCTTATGACAGCCCGCTATGGGAACTGCCTAATGTAATCATAACTCAACATTCTTCCTATATGTCAAGAGGAAATAATAAGAGACGATTTGAAATGTTTATAGAAAATTTAAGGCGATATCTTAATAAGGAAAATCTGATAAATATTGTTGATTTTTCTGAGGGCTATTAAAATTACCTTGTAAGTTCTTTTTTATGGAACTATGGCCCTTAATTCACCGTCTAATAATAAACAAAGGATTATATATAAAAACAAAAAAAAGGAGGAAACTATGAGAAGATTACGATTTGTAATGATTATGGTATTAGTCTTAAGTATTAGTTTAGCTGCTTGCTCAAAAATTACTGATAATAATGACAATACAAATACAGAGCCTGCAATATTTGAAGCAGAAATTATCGAGACAGGTGACAGATTACTGGTTGCCCCTGATGAGGACAGTAGTGAATATAAGTCTTCTGACAAAATATCAGTGGGCTTATTAGAGACTGAGTTTTTTGATGATAAAGGAGAAAAAGTAAGTTCTGACATATTTAAGCCGGGAGACAGGATAAAAATATGTTATAATGGTATTATAGCCGAGTCCTATCCTGCACAGATTTCTGCCGATAAGATAGAACTAATAGGTCAAAATCAGTAATAGGCATAAATTATTAATTAAAATGAGGTACCGATGAAAAGTTACAACTGTATTATAGTATTAAACAAGGAAAAAGACCGTATTTTATTTTGCAAAAGGATGAAAGATCCCTATGAGGGCCTATATAATTTTGTAGGAGGTAAGATAGAAGAGGGAGAAGATTCCCTTGCCGCTGCATATCGGGAATTATATGAGGAGACCGGTATCACAGATAAGGATATAATTCTTTACCCATTTATGGATTATATATGGCATTTTCAGCAGATAAGGATGGAAGTATATGTTGGGGTCCTAAAAAATGAAGTAGAGCTTCAAAGGGAGAAACATCCTCTCTGCTGGTTGGATTTTTCACAGGATTTTTTTGATATGAAGCTATTTGCCGGAGAGGGAAATATCGGTCATATGATTGAAATCTTGAAGATGACCAAGCTTTCAGATTAAATTTAATAAGTTACTATTTATCATCCGTCTTTAGGAATTGTCCGGTTTTACCCATATGGTAAGCAAGACGGATGATTTCTTTTTCTTCTTCTGTCATTTCTCTAGAAAACATTTTTTCAAACTGAGAAATCAGCAGGGGAAAATCTAAAACCTTTTTGCTGGGTCTTGCAAGCTTTATAGCCAAGGAAGGATTATAGCGTTTTGGTAATATGGCTGGATTATATACTTTTTTAAAAAGCTCGGCAGTATATATGGCATCATATAATGCATCATGAAAAGGAAATGAAATTTCAATTCCTAAAGCCTGTACACAGTAACTTAGGCTCAGTAATTTTTTCTTTGACTGGCCCAGATAAACTGATGTGTAGGGTTGGATATTAATATATTTTTTGGGCAGTAGTTTTTCATCAAGTCTATGATATATGGCATTTCTATATAGTTCTTTAAGATCTGTCATTCCCCATACACATAATACGGACTCGGATTTTTTTGAAAATTGTATAAATTCACTGTAGACCTGACTAAAATGACTTCCGGCATTTAGTGTTTCTTGGGTAAGGCCTGTAAGTTCAGTAATAAATGGACTTATGTGACCGTAGATAGAGGGTTTTACAAGTCGGTTAAAGGGTTCTATAATATTTAAATTCTCATCTAGTTTTACGGCACCAATTTGTATAATTTCTTGGGGATATTTGTTTTTCTTTATTAAGTTACCTGGTATAAGACTTAAGTCTATTATGGATTCAGGATTTTGATTAAATTCCAAGTCGAGGACAATATAATGCAATATTATTCCTACCTTCTGTATTATTTTATTTTTATTATTAGTGGTTTATTTTTGTTTATGTATGATATAATAAATTGGAACAATAAGGAAAATACTCTCGTCTAATCTTTAGTAACTATTATATTTTAATTTATACAACATAAATTATATTTGGAGGTGTATTTGATGAAAAAAACAGTATTAGTATTATCTTTAGCAACTTTAATGATTCTTCTATCGGCCTGTAAAAATGCATTAGGGATAAGCAGTGCCAACAGTCAAACAAAAGAGAATAAAGATACCAAGATTGAAACAAAAGAAAATGTAGATTCCAAGAATGAGACAAAAGAGAATAAAGATAAAATAACAAAAGATTATGATATAGAAAAGATAGATAGACAATTGGTAGATGGCAGCCAGGAATTTGCTTTTAACATTTTTAAAGAGCTAAATAAAGAAGATTTAGAAGAGAGTATTTTTATATCACCCTTAAGTATATCACAAGCTTTAACCATGACTTATAATGGAGCAGAAACAAGCACCAAGGAGGGAATGGAAAAAGTACTGGGATTTTCGGGACTGGATCGGACCTTAGTAAATGAAAGTTATAAAAATTTAAATAACTTTCTTAAGCAAATTGATGATAAAATAGAACTTAATATAGGAAACTCTATCTGGGTTAGGGAAAATCAAGCTATTAAAGAGGAGTTTCTAAGGACTAATGAAAGAACTTTTAATGCCAGGGTGGAAAGCTTAGATTTTACTGATTCAAAATCGGCAGATATTATAAATGATTGGATAAAAAATGCCACAGAGGGTAAAATTGATAAAATGTTGACCCCTCCCATACCCCCTGAAACTATTATGTATCTGATTAATGCTATATACTTTAAGGGGAATTGGAATGAGCAGTTTGACCCAAAACTTACTTATAAAGATGATTTTACCACTCTTAAAGGTGATGTGCAAAAAGTTAATATGATGATGAGGGAAGAAACTTCCGTTGAATATACTGAAGGTAAAGATTTTAAAGCAGTTAGGCTCCCTTATGGGGATAAAAAAGTATCTATGTATATTATTCTCCCGGCAGAAGGATTAGATATCAATGAGTTTATCAATAATATAACCCTTGATAAATGGACGGGAATTAAAAAGACAGTTTCAGAAAAAAAGGATATAATATTTAGGATTCCTAAGTTTAAGCTGGAGTATGGTATAAAAGATCTTACTAAGAGCCTAAAGACACTGGGTATGGAAGAAGCCTTTACTAAGGAAGCTGACTTTTCAAGTATAGGAAATAATCTTTTTATCAGCGGAGTTCTTCATAAAGCAGTTATTGAAGTAAATGAAGAGGGCAGTGAGGCAGCAGCCTCCACTGTAGTATCAGTTGATGTTACATCTGTCAGAGAACCTCTTACATTTATAGCTAACCGCCCCTTTATGTTTATCATTAATGATGATGTAATGGATACCATTCTTTTTATGGGAAAGGTGGTTAATATCGAAGAATAGGAGACTAGATAATGGCTAATTACAGACTTACAATTCAATATGACGGTGGAAGATACAAAGGATGGCAGAGATTAGGAAGAGGAGAAAATACTATACAGGGTAAACTTGAGAATGTAATCTCAGAGCTTATCGGTGTGGATACAGAAATTATTGGCTGCAGCAGAACCGATGCCGGAGTTCATGCCTTATGCCAGGTGGCTAACTTCCATACCGATAAGCAGTTTACCGAGAAAGAAATCATGGATTATTTTATACGATATCTTCCTAAGGATATAAGTGTTGTAAAGGTTGAACTTGTACCTGATAAATTTCATGCCAGATATCATGCCAAATCAAAAACCTATCTATATAAGATTTGGAATCGGAAATATCCAAATCCCTTTATGAGAAAGTATAGTATGCATATTGAGGAAAAGCTGGACCTAGAGGAAATGAAAAAAGCAGCCGCTTTCTTTATAGGAAAGCATGATTTTACTGCCTACTCCAATGCAAAATCTAAAAAGAAGTCAATGGTAAGAAATATTATATCCATTGACATAAAAGAGGAGGAGGGCTTTGTCAATATCCGGATATGTGGGGACGGCTTCCTTTATAATATGGTTCGAAAAATAGTCGGTACTTTAATTGAAGTGGGTTTGGGTAAGAAGAAGCCCTGTGATATTCCTCATATCTTAGAATCAAAACTAAGAAAAGAAACCGGTATTATAGCCGAGGCAGGGGGATTATACTTGGAGAAAGTTGAATATCAATAATATTTTGTTTATTTGAAATGGGGTAACTCTTGCTTACATAGAACTTAAGTTTAATAAATTAAAAATAAGACCGCAAATGATAGTGTCTAAATCATTTGTGGTCTTCATTTTTGTTTGAAAATAATTATTGCACCTGACTGGATTTGAACCAGCGGCCTTTCGCTCCGGAGGCGAACGCTCTATCCACTGAGCTACAGGTGCATATATACTATATACAAACTCGGAACTATATTGTAACATAAAAAACTACTTTCGTAAATAAAAAAATATGCTGATAAAAGTTAAATGTTACAAAAATATTAAATGTATTACATAAAAGTTAATTTATACTTGACATTATGTTACGAGTTTGTTAAAATATCAATAACCATAAATAATATAGCATTAAAGGAGTGTATGCCTAAGGATTTCCCTTAGGATATAAGGAGAAAAAAATGAAACTAAAATATAAAAAAATAATATTGTTAACATCTTTGGCAACAATGTGTATCGGACTGTTAACCATATCAATAAGCCAAAGTGGGCAAAAGAACCAAGAAAAGAGTAGTAGCATAAGTGCTTCTGCAGAAACCGGAGATATAGAGAGTGATAATACCAATAGCAGAATTTTAGCCATGGCCTCTCTTACCTCAGCTTCAGAAGATAATACTGCAACAGGAACGCCTACTCCAAGCCCAACACCTACTCCAATTCCTGTATATGACTTAGAAGAAATTGAAGACATGAACAAGTTCTTTGAGGAATACTATATGGCCAAGGCAGCTTGTGATGTAGATAAGCTAAAAACTCTTTACAAAGACCCATCAAAGGTTGAGACAAGAGAACAGTTGCAGAATATGGTACAATATATTGAAGAATATAAGAACATTAAGACCTATGCTAAAAAGAGCATAGAAGAAGGCGCTTATATTGTATATGCATATCATGAAATTAAGTTCACAAGTATCAACACTTTAGCCCCCGGCTTATCAAAGTTCTATGTGGTTACCGACGATGAAGGAAATTACAAAATTGCAAGCGATATTAATCCGGAGATAGAAGAATATTTTCATGCTAGAAATGAAGATGAGGATGTTCTAAAATTAATCGAAAAGACTAATTCTAAAAGTGAAAAAGTAAAAGAAAAAGATGAAGATCTTATGATATTCTGGAATGCTCTGGATGAACTGGCTAAAAAAACTGAAGATTAATCATAATACAATTAAAAGAAAAAGATATTTACTTTCCATGGTAGAAATCTTATATAAGAGTTACCGGTATTTTTAATATGAATTAGAAATATCCGGTAACTCTTATTTTGTATTGAAAGATTCTTTTATGGTAGACTAAAATTCTAAAATAATATAATATATAGTTACATTTAATATTCTGACTAATTAGAAAGAGTAGGTATGATATGGAAACTAATACTAACCCTGGAATCAGAATTAATAAATATTTAAGTGATGCCGGAGTTTGTTCAAGAAGAGAAGCGGATAAATATATTAGCCAAGGTAAGGTAATTATAGATGGTGTAAAGGCTGAGATTGGTTCAAGGGTGCTGCCTGGTAGCCTTGTAACATTTTGTGGAAAGCCTGTTAATAAAGAAGAAAAGAAAGTATTGATTGCATTTAACAAACCTAGAGGAATTGTTTGTACCACCAGCAGGAGAGATCCGGATAATATAGTAGATTATATTAATTATCCTACAAGGATTTATCCCATAGGCAGGCTGGATAAAGATTCTGAAGGGTTAATTTTGCTTACTAATGACGGAAGTATAGTCAACGGTATACTTAGGGCCAGGTATGGCCATGAAAAAGAATATATTGTTACAGTTAACAAGTCCATAACAAAGGAATTTGTTAAAAGAATGTCTGAGGGAGTTCCTATACTTGATACGGTGACTAAGCCTTGTGTAGTTACTGTAATTGATAAGTTTAGCTTCCGTATAATCCTTACCCAGGGTTTAAACAGGCAGATAAGACGTATGTGCGAGTACCTGGGATATAGGGTTGTTAAGCTTGTTAGGATTCGTATTATGAATATTAGTCTTGGAAATCTTAAGATAGGAGCCTGGAGAAATCTTACGGATAAGGAATTAAAAGAGCTTAAGAGATTAATAGGTGATGAATAAGTAATATCAAGTAAAGCATTAAAATAAAGCTTACGCATTAAAATAAAGCTTACGCATTAAAATAAAGCTTACGCATTATTATAAGACAATAACAATAATTTATATTTAGATAGAAAGGTACCGGTGGAAAGTTAAGATGGATATTAGACAGGAAATTGAAAATTTAAGAGAACTTATAAGATATCATAATGATAGATATTATAACCAGGATGACCCTGAAATTTCTGACTACGAATATGATCAGTTAACCATAAAATTAAGAAAGCTTGAAGAGGAGTATCCGGAATATAAAACTGCAGATTCCCCCACACAGATTGTGGGAGGTAGTGCCAAGAGGGAAGCAGGAATCTTGGTTAAGCACAATATACCTATGTTAAGCTTACAGGATGTATTTTCAAAGGAAGAAGTATTTAGCTTTGTTGAAAAGATTCTAAAAGAAAGACAAGACAGTAGATTTGTAGTTGAAAAAAAGATTGACGGACTATCGGTTTCCCTAAGGTATGAGGATGGACGTTTTGTACAGGGGGTTACTAGGGGCGACGGTATTAATTATGGTGAGGATGTTACTGAGAATATAAGAGAAATCAAAGATGTTATAATGGAGCTTAAAGACCCTGTTCCCTACCTTGAGATTAGGGGAGAAGTCTATATGAAAAATGAGGATTTTGAAGCTGTCAATGATAAGCTAGAAGCTGAGGGAAAGAAAAGGTTTGCCAATCCAAGAAACTGTGCGGCAGGAACTTTAAGGCAACTAGACCCACAGGTGGTAAGGGAGAGAAAGCTTTCTCTTTTTGCATTTAATATACAGGATGTACGGGGAATTTCTTTTGAAAACCATTCTGAAAGTTTAAGTTGGCTTAGGAATCAGGGGTTTAAAGTTATAGAAGATTATAAAATATGCAAGACAGCAGAAGAAGTATGGGAGGCCATTAAAGAGATTGGAGAAAACAGAGGAAGTCTTGCCTATGGTATAGATGGTGCAGTAGTAAAGGTTGATAATTTGGCTGACAGGGAGTATTTTGGGGCCACATCAAAGGTACCTAGATGGGCAGTAGCATATAAGTATCCTCCGGAGGAAAAAGAGACAGTTCTAAAAGACATTAGACTTTCAGTAGGAAGGACTGGCCGTATTACCCCTACTGCCATTTTTGATCCTATCCTCCTATGCGGAACTACTGTGGAGCGGGCTACACTTCATAACCAAGACAGAATAGATGAGTTAGATGTAAGAATAGGGGATACTATAATCGTTAGAAAGGCCGGAGAGATTATCCCGGAAGTGGTAACGGTAGTAAAAGATAAACGGCCTGAAGATACAGTACCCTATAAGATACCTTTTGTATGTCCATCCTGTGGTGGCCCTGCAGCTAGGGATGAAAATTCAGCCGATATAAGATGCAGCAATTTAAACTGTCCGGCACAGCTTACCCAGCATATCTTAAATTTTGTCGGAAGAAATGCCATGGATATTAAGGGTTTTGGTGAGGCCTATGT
Organism: Herbinix luporum; assembly: GCF_900070325.1. Classification (GTDB taxonomy): domain Bacteria; phylum Bacillota; class Clostridia; order Lachnospirales; family Lachnospiraceae; genus Mobilitalea; species Mobilitalea luporum. Next base: position 1,920,210 of record NZ_LN879430.1, on the reverse strand, counting down.
GGAGGCTCTTATAAAAGAAGGGTATGTAAAGGATATTGCTGATATTTACTATCTTGACAGATACCGGGATGAGATGATAGAAAAAGGTTTAATAGGAAAGGAAAAGAATACAGATAAGCTCTTAAAGGCTATTGAAGATAGTAAGAAGAATGATATAGATAGATTAATAACCGGATTTGGTATCCGTAATATAGGAAGGCAGGCAGCTTATTCCTTAATGAAGCATTTTAAGTCAATCCACAGATTAAAAGAAGCCAGCTATGAGGAACTGCTTGAAGTTAAGGATTTGGGGGATATAAGCTCTAGGGCAGTGATTGAATTCTTTTCAAATCCTGCTAATATTAAGATTTTATCTAGGCTTGAGCAGGCAGGTGTTAATTTTGAATGGGAAGAAGATACTTTGGCTGCAAATAATAACCTTTCAGGTTTAACATTTGTAATAACGGGAACTTTGCCTACCATGGGAAGATCCGAGATGGAAGAATTAATAAAGAAACATGGGGGCAAGGTATCCGGCAGTGTTTCTAAGAAAACAAGCTTTGTAGTAGCCGGGGAGAATGCCGGAAGCAAATTAGTTAAGGCAGAACAGTTAGGAATTAAAGTACTTTCTGAAGAAGAAATTTTAGCTATGATTAATCAGGATTAGCTATAAGTGGAGATGGATATTATGATTACTTTTAAAGATGTTAAGGACAATGAAGCTATTAAAACCTATATAAAACATGCAGATATGACTCTGTCCGAGTTAGGATATACTGAACATAGCCTTGCCCATGTGTCAAAGGTTGCCAGCGTGGCAAAATATATATTGGAGACCCTTAATTATTCAGAAAGAGAGATTGAATTGGCACAGATAGCATGCTATCTTCATGATATCGGAAATGTTGTTAACCGTGAGGACCATGCACAAAGTGGGGCCGTAATGGCATTTAGGTTATTGGACCAGATGGGAGCAGAGCCTTGGGAAATTGCAATGATAATAGCAGCCATCGGTAATCATGATGAAAAAACAGCGGTACCGGTAAGTCCAATAGCCGCCGCCCTTATACTTGCTGATAAATCTGATGTCAGAAGAAGCCGTGTTAGAAACCGGGACCTAGCTTCCTTTGATATCCATGACAGGGTCAACTATGCAGTTGAAGAAGCTAATATTGAAATTACTAACAATAATACAGTCTTTAGTCTATCCCTTACTATAGATACTTCCATCAGTCCTGTTATGGACTATTTTGAAATTTTTCTTGACAGGATGATTTTGTGCAAGAAGGCAGCTAGCCGGCTTGGTCTAGAGTTTGAATTAATAATCAATAATCAAAAAATTCTATAACAGATTATAACAAATGTAAGGACTAATACGGTTGATTTAATCATATAAAAATGGTATTATTGATTTTGATTATTCAAAAAAAGACGTAAAGTTGGTGATAAATATGCCTATAAAAGTGCAAAGTGATTTACCTGCTAAGAAAATATTAGAGGATGAAAATATATTTATAATGGACGAAAATAGGGCCTTGCAGCAGGATATACGTCCCCTGCAAATTGCCATATTAAATTTAATGCCCAATAAGCAGGAGACAGAGGTGCATTTACTGAGAAGTCTTTCAAATACACCTTTACAGATTGATATTACATTTTTAACCACAAGTACTTATGTGGGGAAAAATACACCTACCAGTCATTTGCATCAGTTTTATCTGACTTTTGAAGATGTCTGCAAGCGTAAATTTGACGGACTGATAATAACCGGTGCCCCGGTTGAATTAATGGAATTTGAAGAAGTAACCTATTGGGATGAATTAACCAAGATTATGGAATGGTCTAAAACCCATGTAACTTCAACCCTACATATTTGTTGGGGAGCACAGGCCGGCTTATATTATCATTATGGAATACAAAAAAGAAAACTGGATAAAAAAATATTTGGAATATATAAGCATCGGGTTTATAAACGTAGGATTCCTTTTGTCCGTGGCTTTGATGATATTTTTTACGCTCCACATTCTAGGTATACAACTGTATTTAAAGAAGATATCCTAAAGCATGAAGATTTAGAGATACTGGCAGAGTCTGATGAGGCCGGTGTATTTATAGTGATGGCTCAGTATGGGAAGCAGATTTATATAATGGGGCATCCGGAATATGATAGGATATCCCTAGATCAAGAATACAAAAGAGATATAGGTAAAGGAATTGATATAGATTTACCTGTAAATTATTATCCGGATAACTGCCCGGATAACAGGCCTTATCTGGTATGGAGAGCCCATGCCAATGCCTTGTATACAAATTGGCTTAATTATTATGTATATCAGGTAACGCCATATATATTGTAATATAATATCTTAAAATTGGCTATTTTCAAATTATATTGCAATTTGAATAAAACTGTTATAAATTGTTGTGTTGTAAAGTAATAGAACACCATTAAAAGAGAGGTATCCTCTAGGTTTCCTCTCTTTATTTTTTTGCTCTTTTTTATACACAGCATCCTTAATATTGCAATCCCAAAAACAGCCCTGTGAATATGTGTAAAAAAATCCCTACAATTTATGCAAACTACATAAAAAAGAAAAAATCACCAAGTAAATTAATATCATTATAAACCAAATATTGACAAATACACTGTTATATGTTATGCATAAAGTGTAGACAATTTTTTGCAAATGATAAAGCAATTAGTTAATTGGTTAAAACATAAAGGGATAAAGTACTCCGGGATAGATAAGGACATGCTTTCCATAGATAAAATAAAACCTTATCTATTGTATAAGGAGTAATGGGGGTGGCAATTTGTAATATATTAAAGGAGGTATGCTATGAAAAGAGGAAAACGCTTCATTATTATGATGGCAATTCTAGTTATTGGCTTTGGGATATTGCTTAAGTATGATTCTTCTATGAATCAGATTGTAGAGGCACAAGAATCTTACCCTGCCTGGAACCCTTCCACAATTTATAATACCGGGGATATGGTCACTTACGACGGGAAAGTATGGATGGCCCAGTGGTATACACAGGGGCAAGTACCGGGGTCTGCAGAAGCTTACGGTGTATGGAAGTTACAGACTAGTCAAACACCGGGGACTTATCCTACATGGAACGCCTTTACAGTTTATAATACCGGAGATATTGTCTCTTACGGGGGCAGGCTATGGATAGCCCAGTGGTGGACCCAAGGACAAACTCCAGGTACAACCGGAGAATATGGGGTATGGAGAGAATACACCGAGAGCGGACCGGTAACCGATACCCAGGCTCCTACAGTACCTACTAATCTTGTTAGCACTTCAAAAACTTCTACATCTATCACAATCTCATGGACTGCTTCAACCGATAACGTTGCTGTAACCGCTTATGAAATCTATAGTAACAATACTCTTTTAGGAACATCTAGCACAACAAGCTATACGGCCAGAGGTTTATCACCTAATACAACTTATAGCTTTACTGTTCGGGCCGTAGATGCAGCAGGAAACAAATCAATGGCCAGTGCACAATTGCTGGTTACTACCGATGGGGAAAGTGGCGGCGGAAATGGTGGAGACGAAACCGTTAAATATTACAGTAATTTACCGGTAATCTATATTGATACAGAAAATGGTCAAGCAATCACAAGTAAAGAAGTCTATGTAAAGGCTAAAGCCAAAATCATGGGAATCGGATCAGAACTTAATACTGCCTTGTATGACGGTGATATTAAAATCAGAGGCAGAGGAAATTCTACTTGGTTTGCTCCTAAAAAGCCTTATCGGATAAAACTAGATAAGAAGACAGACTTATTTGGTATGGGTAATAATAAGGACTATGTATTACTGGCCAACTATTATGACCTCTCTCTTATGAGGAATATGATAGCATTTGATTTTGCTAAAAAACTTGGCTTTGATGTTACAGAATTTCAAAGTGTTGACCTGGTCTTAAACGGTGTCTATGAAGGAAACTATTTGCTTTGTGAGCAAACAGAGATAGCAAAAGACCGTGTAGATATCTTTGACTGGGAGGATGCTGCAGAAGATATAGCTAAAGCAGCTGCCAAGTCAATTCCTTCATTACAAAATATGGCTGATGAATTAGAAGATGCTCTAGTAGAAAATCTTACTTGGGCTACTAGCGGTAGCTTTACCTTCCAAGGAGTAACTATAAAAATTTCAGATTATTATGATTTACCTAATATCACAGGGGGATATCTTTTGGAATTGGATGATACATATGATGAGATATCTCAATTTAAGACTAAATCGGGACAACCAATTATGATTAAAAGTCCTGAGTATGCTAAGACTAATCAGGAAATGTTTAACTATATACAATCCTATGTTCAGGCATTTGAAGACGCTGTAAGATCTAATGATTTCCATGCAACCTTTAACGGCCAAAGAGTACATTATAGTGATTTGTTTGATATGGATTCCTTGGTTGATTTTTGGATAATTACAGAGGTGTTTGGAAACCTTGATTCAATGTTTAAGAGTACTTATATGTATAAAGATGTGGATGGTCTTATGAAGATGGGACCTCTTTGGGATTGGGACTTATGTGCAGGAGGAAGTATGGTTATTGAGTTTAGGGATTATACTCAGACCTGGCAGACCTTATATAGGCAATTATCTCCTGCCCAAGGACAACAATGGTATCGTTATTTAATTAAAGATCCTGAATTTCTACAAAAGGCTTATGACAGGTATCATTCAATACGTAATACCTTAATTGAGGATTTAATTAGAAACGGCGGAGTAATTGATCAGTTTGCAGCTTACCTGGCCCAGTCGGGGCAATTAAATCTAGAAAAATGGCCAAGTAACAACAATATGTGGTGGCCAATGCCTAATCCTCAAGTTCCAAAATATGAAGATAAAGTAGCTGAAGTGAAAAACTGGATGAACAATCATATAACTTGGTTAGATCAGCAATTTACATCCTTTGCTAGGCTTCGTTCTTCATTGGGGGTAAATTAGATAATCTATTTACAAGGTTAACACAAGGATCCTTATGGTTACAGTAAAGATAACATGGCAATAAACGGAGGGGATATTATGAATTTACATTTAAAAGTTAACAAAAGAATATTGGGTATAAGTTTTGTGATAGTGTTAATTGCTACCATAATCCTATCTCCTGTACAAAAAAAGCTTTATTCACAGGCTGCAAGTTCACCCCGTAGCGGTGATGCCTATTACAATTTTGGGGAAGCCTTGCAGAAAGCCATTTTGTTCTATAAAGCAAATCGGTTAGGAGATTTACCAGATAATTATATATTGCCTTACAGAGCCGATGCGGCCATGACTGACGGACAAGATGTGGGTCTTGATCTGACCGGAGGATGGGCAGATGCCGGTGACGGAATAAAGTTTACTCATCCTATGTCTTATGCAGCTGCTCAATTGGGGTGGGCAGTATATGAATACCGGGAGGCTTTTGAAAAGTCAGGACAGCTGGATATTATACTTGATGAGATTAAATGGGCCACAGATTTCTTTATAAAAGCGCATCCTGAACCTAATTTATTATACTATATGTGTGGCTATGAAGCCTCCGACCATTCTGTTTGGGTTGCCCATGAGCTTCTTGACTATGTCACAGATAGAAAGTCTTTCTGGGTAGACACTTCCACACCGGGATCAGATGTGGCAGGATCTGCCTCAGCAGCCTTGGCCATTGCTTCACTTATATTTGAAGAAACAGATCCCGAATATGCTAAGCTTTGCCTAGAGCATGCCGAGCAGTTATTTGATTTTGCTGATAAATACAGAGGGAAAAATCCCTTAAACACCTTATATCCTTCAGGCAGTTATTTGGATGACATTGCATGGAGTGGTGTTTGGCTTTATATCAAAACCAATAATGATACCTATCTTAATAAGGCCATGGAGGCTTTACCCGCTGTCACTTTAGGTGGGGGTCATACCCACTGTTGGGATGATGTAAGTTACGGAGCGGCCTTAAAAATTGCACAGGTTACTAAAGATCCCAGCTATGTGGCTCAGGTAGAGAAAAATCTAGACTTTTGGATGCCGGACGGAAGTATTACATATACTCCGGGAGGACTAGCCTGGTTGTCTCAGTGGGGATCCTTAAGGTATGCTACTACGGCAGCATTTTTAGCCTTTGTATGGTCAGATGATGATAGTGTGGGAACAGCTTCTAAAAAGGAAGGATATCGTACTTTTGCCGAGAAACAGGTTAATTATGCCTTGGGTGACAATCCCAGAAAGGGAAGTTATGTTGTGGGCTTTGGTGAAAATGCTCCTAAGCATCCACATCATAGAACTGCCCACGGTTCTTGGACCAGTGAATTAACCACACCGGCATATCATAGAAATATTTTATATGGAGCCTTAGTAGGAGGGCCGGATTCAAGTGACGGTTGGAAAGATGATATAACAGACTATACCTTAAATGAAGTAGCAACGGACTATAATGCCGGCTTTGTCGGTGCACTGGCTAAGATGTATGATATGTACGGTGGAGAACCCCTTAAAAATTGGCCTCAGCCTGAAGATTTTATAGCAGAGGAAGATGATATCATAGAATACTTTACAAGATGCTGGATTGTATATGAAGGCTATGGCCGTTTAAATCTTTTATTCCAGATAAATAACCGCTCTGCCAGACCTGCAACCATGAAAGATAAGCTTTCCTGTAGGTATTTTATGGATCTTACGGAAGTTTTTGAAGCAGGATACACAGTGGAGGATGTTGAGATTAAACTTGCCTACCATGAAGGGGCTAAGCTTTTGGGACTGACCCATTATGAAGGTAATATTTATTATTTTACTGTGGATTTTACAGGAACCCAGATTATGCCTGCAGAGTGGCAAATGTGTGAAAAGGATGCCAGTGTTGAAATAGCATATCCAGCAGGTATCGGGTCCAATGACAATGACTGGTCATATCAGAACTTAACCGGTTCTCCGGATTATAAGGCAACTAGTTTTGCGGGGTTGACTCCTTATATTCCTGTGTATGATGATGGGGTAAAATTATATGGAATTGAACCTCCTCTCTCATCACCTAGCCCAACTCCGGATCCCACAGGGTCACCGACACCGACACCTATTGTTACCCCTACCCCTACACCAAAACCCAGTATAACACCGACTCCTAAGCCCACAGCTACTCCGACACCGGTACCCAGTGGGGATATTTCTTATAATTATAAGATTGTTAATGATTGGGGAAACGGTTTTCAAGGGGAGATAACTGTTAAGAACAATTCCAATAAAACTTATAGTGGCTGGACACTTAGCTTTAATTATAATAGTTCCATTATAAATCTTTGGGGAGCAGAATTAGTAAGTCAGACAGGTAATAAGGTGATTGTTAAAAGTCCCTCTTGGGATAATGATTTTGCCCCGGGAGAGACTATTATCCTTGGCTTTGTTGCTAATCTTGGAAGTGGTAAGGAGGCACCTACTAATTATGTCTTGACATCCAATTAGCCCTGCTTATCCTGCCTGACACCTATTACTGTTATTATTTACCAATATTGTTATTTCAACTGATAATATTATTAAAATATAAAAAAGGGGGTAAGCTAATGAAGCAAAAAAAACGGATATTACTATCTTTACTACTGTGTTTGTCAATCCTATCTACCATATTTGTTACGGATGCCCATGCAGCTATAACCTTAACTTCAAATCAAACCGGTACCTATGAAGGTTATGATTATGAATTATGGAAGGATTCAGGAAACACAACCATGACTCTTACCGGTGGAGGTACATTTACCTGTGAGTGGAATAACATTAACAATGCCTTATTTAGAACAGGCAAAAAGTACAACGAAACTCAGACACATCAGCAAATAGGAAATATATCGGTAAAATACGGCTGTGATTATCAGCCAAACGGTAACTCCTATCTCTGTGTCTATGGATGGACAGTTGATCCCTTGGTGGAATATTACATAGTGGATAGCTGGGGTAACTGGCGGCCTCCTGGAGCAACATCAAAGGGAAGAATTACAGTTGACGGAGGTACCTATGATATCTATGAGACAACCAGGGTTAACCAGCCTTCCATTAAAGGTACTGCAACCTTCCAGCAATATTGGAGTGTTCGGACATCAAAACGTACAAGCGGAACCATATCTGTCAGCGAGCATTTTAATGCCTGGGAGAGCAGAGGAATGAAGATGGGTAAGATGTACGAAGTAGCCTTTACCATCGAAGGATATCAAAGTAGCGGAAAAGCCAATGTACACACTATGTCCCTGGTAGTAGGTGGGGACAGCGGTGGTGGCGACGATGAAGTTGATTACGGCGTAAGAAGTGCTTTCGAAACAATAGAAGCAGAAGAGTTTAATTCAACCACTTCCTCAACCCTTGAGACTATTGGAATAGCCAATGGCGAAGGGGGAATAGGTTATATTGAAAGTGGTGATACCATAACCTATAAGGATATTGATTTTGGAAGCGGAGGTGCAACTAGCTTTAGTGCATTAGTTGCTTCGGAGCAAAATACAAGTATTCAGATAAGATTAGGTAGTGAGACTGGAACTCTACTGGGTACCTTATCGGATGCCTATACCGGAGGTTGGGATACCTATGAGACCAAATCAACTAATATCAGTAAGGTAACAGGCAAACAGGATATTGTATTAGTATTTTCAGGACCTGTTAATGTTAATTCCTTTATATTCTCTGCTAAATCCTCTTCTGTTACTAAAGGTGATGTCAATGTTGACGGAAATGTTGATGCAATTGATTACTCTTTATTAAAGTCATATCTTTTAAAGAGAGATACTTCACTAGATGAAGAGGCAGCAGATATTAATTCCGATGGTTATATTGATGCTCTTGACTTTTCATTGCTTAAGAAAATGATATTAGAAAATGATAATCCTAACACCACCCCTACTCCTACACCTACCCAGGTACCAAGTTATAACAAAGTAGTTGCCTTAACCTTTGATGACGGACCTGATACTACACTTACACCTTTAGTATTAGATAAACTTGAAAAATATGGTGTTGTGGCAACATTTATGGTGATAGGACAAAAGCTAAATGATTCAACAAGTTCTGTTATAAAGAGAATGGTTAATATGGGTTGTGAAATCGGAAATCATTCCTGGACTTATTCAACCATGACCGGTATGTCAGAAGCAGAGATAAGAAAATCGGTTAATGATACAAATGCGGCTATTGAAAGGTATTCGGGAACAAAAGCAAAGTTTTTTCGTGCACCTAATCTTGCCACAAATAATACCATGTTAAATGCCATTGATTTGACCTTTGTAGGGGGTGTGACCTGTGATGACTGGATACAATCGACTACTGCACAGCAAAGGGCTGATGCAATAATTCGGGGGGCAAGGGACGGAGCTATTCTCTTAATGCATGATGTACAGCCCCTGCCACATCCAACACCGGAAGCCCTAGATATTATAATTCCGACTCTTCTTAATCAAGGTTATAAATTTGTAACCTTAAGTGAATTATTTGAAATAAAGGGTGTTACATTAAATCCCAATGATAATAATATATATACCTATTTGCAGTAATTTATAAAGCTATATTAATAGTCAAAATAATAAGAATTTTAGAGTCAAAAAAGCTGTCTATATGACAGCTTTTTTGGTTATTGTGTAAATAAATTGAAGTTTTTGGCTTGTATAATCTGTCAAAATTCTAGTCAAAGTACCGTGAAAATCCATAAAGCAGGATAAAATGTGAATTATATAGTAAAATATGTAAAAAGATATTGTAAAAATCATACAAATATGGTATAACATGATTAAGAGACAAATATTAACATATAATTACTAAAACTGGGCGACCTATCCTTTTGCTTTACTGATATTCTACCAAAATTTAGGGGGATTTAGGGGTTAGTTATTATGAAAAGCCAAAGACAAAGTCCATAAGTTTTACTAAAGGGAGGTGAAATTATAGGGATAATTAGATAATATATGGGATTTTGTTGTATGGTTTTTTATAAAAATTATATTTAAAAAGGAGGTTAACTTTGATGAAAAAAAGAAAAGTTATTGCTTTTCTAATGTCTTTATTAATGATATTTTCAATGTATATTCCGCAACAAACTGTTCTTGCAGCAAACGGAATAGAAGTTCAGTTTAATAACGGAAATACAGGAACGAGCTCAAATACCATTAATGCAAAATTCAAAGTGGTAAATAACGGTAGTTCGTCAATTAATCTTTCCCAATTAAAACTAAGATATTATTACACCAAAGATGCAGATAAGGCACAGAATTTCTACTGTGACTATGCAGGAATGTTGAGCGGAGGCGCTCATACAACCATGACAAATAAGATTACCGGCACAATAGTAAATATGAGTAAGGCTACATCAACTGCAGATACATATATAGAAGTTGGTTTTACATCGGATGCAGGAAGCCTTGCTGCCGGAGGATTTATTGAAATCCAAACCAGAGTTTCTAGAAGTGATTGGAGTAATTATGACCAATCCAACGATTTCTCTTATAAATCAGCAGGTTCCTATGTGGTATGGGATCAGGTGGCAGCTTATCTAAACGGTAGTTTAGTATTTGGTAAGTCCCCTGTTGATGATGTAGTACCTACTAAGGATCCTGAAATTTCTCCAAAATCTGCGACCTTTAATAAGTCAGCTCCCAGAAATATAACCGTAACCTTAACACCTAACGGTAATACTTTCAATGGTATAAGCGGACTTACAAGAAATACCCATTATACAGTTTCAGGAAACACCGTAACCTTATTAAGTAGTTACTTATCAACACTGACCTTAGGAACAAAGAGACTTACCTTTGATTTTGGTGTAAGCAATAATCCTGTATTAAATCTGACAATTACTGAAGATGTAGTTCAGGAAGGTCTAGAAGTAAGTATAGGAAATGTTACAGGAAATACCGGAGATACCGTAGTTGTACCTGTTAATTTCGCTAATGTAGCTAAAGCAGGTAATGTGGGAACATGTAATTTCTATATAGACTTTGATACAAGTCTTTTAGAAGCGGTATCTGTATCAGCAGGTGATATTGTAACCAATCCTAATGTTAACTTCTCAAGCCAGATTAATGTAGGATCAATAAGCTTCCTCTTCCTTGATGATACCGTTGGAGAACAGCCTATAACTAAGGACGGTACATTTGCCTACATTACTTTTAAGGTTAAAGGGGCTGCCGGAAAGACCGCTTCATTATCCTTCAAAGAAAGCGGAGCATTCGGTAACGGTAACATGAGCAGAATAACAGGAGTTAAATTCAGTAGTGGCAGTGTTACCATTAAGAAGTATGTAGAAGGTGGCTTTACTGTAAAAATAGATACAGTAAATGGAGCAACTGGGGAAGAAGTTATCCTTCCTATTAACTTTACTGATGTAGCTAAAGTCGGTAATGTAGGAACATGTAACTTCTATTTGTCATACGATAAATCTTTACTGGAAGCAGTTAAAGTTGAAGCAGGAAGTATTATTACCAATCCTTCTGTTAACTTTGCAAGTAGTATAAATAGCGAAAAAGGCACTATAAGTTTACTTTATCTGGATGATACCCTTGGAGATGAACTTATTACCAAGGACGGTGTATTTGCCTATATCACATTTAAGGTATTAGGTAGTGAAGGTAAAACAGCCAGCGTGAAATTTGCTGAAGGTGGAGCATTTGGAGACGGAGATATGGTTAGAATTGACGATGTCAATAAGATTGACGGTGGTGTAGTTATTACATCAACCGTTAACCCTACCATCTCTCCTGCAAGTGCAACATTTGATAAAAATGCACCCAGTGATATAAAAGTAACCCTGACACCAAACGGAAGTACCTTTAAAGAAATTACCGGTCTGAAGAAGGGAACAGACTATACAGTATCCGGTAATACAGTAACAATACTAAAAAGTTATTTATCAACATTAAGCCTTGGGTCAACTACCCTGATTTTCGACTTTGGTGTAGCTAACAACCCAAAGCTTACTGTAACTATTAAGGATTCTACACCTAGCGGTGATGAGCTTGCTGTAAGTATAGGCACAGTTACAGCCATGCCTAATGAAACCGTTACAGTACCTGTTAAATTTGCAAATGTTTCAAAAGCCGGCAATGTTGGAACTTGCAATTTCTATCTTTCCTATGATTCTGACTTACTTGAGGCAGTGTCTGTAACTGCAGGTGACATTATAACTAATGCATCTATCAACTTTGCCTCTAGAATAAATGATTCTACAAGTACTATCAGCCTTTTATTCCTGGATAATACTATTGGGGATGAGCTGATTACAAATGACGGTGTTTTTGCAAATATTACATTCAAAGTACTTGGCAAAGAAGGTCAAACTGCTAAAGTGGAGTTTGCTGAAGGTGGAGCATTTGGAGATGCTGATATGAACAGAATCTCAAATGTGGTATTTACAGATGGCGGTGTAAAAATTGAGGCAAAACAAGAAGATCCGGAGATTTCACCGACATCAGCAACCTTTGATAAATATAAACCTGAAGAGATTACTGTAACATTAACAGCTAACCAAAATACATTCAAAGGTATTTTGGGCCTTAGAGCAAATGTTGACTACACTTTATCCGGTAATACGGTAAAGATAAAAGATAGTTATTTGTCAAGCTTACCTTTAGGTAAGACTGAGCTTACCTTTGATTTTGGTGTAGATAATAATCCAGTATTAACTCTATTAATTGAAGATTCTACACCGGCATCAGAAAGTCTTGCTATTAAGGTGGGAACAGTATCCGGTGAACCAGGAGAAACCGTGCTTGTACCTATTACAGTAGAAAATGTTAATGAAGTAGGTAATATAGGAGCCTATAGTTTTGCTGTTACATATGATCCTAATTTATTAAAGGCACTTGGTGTAACAGACGGAGAAGTTTTAGCAGATAAGGGGATAGCTAAGAAGGTTTATGATACAAGCGACAGTGGCATATCCTCTGCAAAAAAAACTGCCTCTGATGCTATGGCAATACCTCCCAAATATGAAAGGGCTATTTATTTATCTTTTAATGCCTTTGAAAATAAAGGAATTACCGAAGACGGTGTATTGGCATACATAGAGTTTGAGATTTTGGGCAAAGCCGGTAATGTGGCTGACATTTATGTAGGCAGAGATGGAGTATTTGAAAATGCCGACAGGAAAGTAATAAGCAGTGTTAAATATACAGACGGCAGTGTTGTTATCATTGGGGATGAAATTATCCCTCCATCAATTACACCTGAAAGTGCAAACTTTGATAAAAATAATCCTTCTGATATTACGGTAAATATGACACCTAATAACAATACTTTCAAAGGTATTGTGGGCCTAACAGAAGGAAAAGATTACAGTGTATCCGGAAATACTGTAAAGATTTTTGGCAGCTACTTATCTTCCTTAGATTTAGGCACTGCCAAACTGGTATTTGATTTTGGTATAACAGATAATCCCTCAATAGAAATTACAATTGAGGATTCAAAGCCTATTGAGACCGATTTTTATATCAGTATAGGAAAAGTATCCGGCAAAACTGGGGATGTTGTTACTGTACCTGTGGAGATAGGAAACATCTCAAAGGTGAAAAGTGTCGGAACTTGTAACTTCTATATTTCATATGATGATACTCTCTTAGAAGCAGTATCAGTAACTGCCGGTGACATTATTGTTAACGCTCCTATTAATTTCTCAAGTAGAATAAGACAGGGATCAATCAGTTGCCTATATCTTGATAATACTATAGGTGATGAACTGATTACAGAGGATGGAGTAATGTTAACCATTACATTTAAGATAATAGGTGAAGATAGTGTTGAAACACCTATTACTTTTGAAGAAAGCGGTGCCTTTGGCGACGGCAACATGGCAAAAATTGATAATGTTAAAAAGATTGACGGCAGTGTAAAAATTAACTAAGGCATAATGGGAAAAACCTGTACTTTCATAATATACCAGTAAATTTACTTGTATATGAAAGTACAGGCAGTACAAGCTTTATATTGATTTTATTATCTAATTATATAATAGAAATGGAGGAAAATCCATATGAGAAAAAGATTTAAAAAAATTGGTGCTATGCTACTTGCAACCACCTTATCCTTAAGCTTTGGGGCCTCTTCCTTAGCCTTTGCTGCAAATGGAGAGGTTAATGAGGAGTATAAGAAACGTTTTGAGGTAATGTATAGCAAAATTAAAGATAGAAGTAACGGATATTTTAGTGAAGACGGTGTACCTTATCATTCCATTGAAACTTTATTAGTAGAGGCACCGGATTACGGACATGTTACTACCAGTGAGGCCATGAGTTTCTATATTTGGCTAGAGGCTATGAATGGTAAATTCAGCGGGGATTTTTCAGGTTTCCAAGAAGCTTGGGATACTACTGAGAAGTATTTAATTCCCTCGGAAAAGGATCAACCAAATAGCAGTATGAGTAGATATAACCCTAATGATCCTGCAACCTATGCCCCTGAGTGGGAAACACCGGAAAAATATCCGGCAAAACTAGACTTTGATGCTCCGGTAGGTAGAGATCCCATTAACCAGGAGTTGGTTTCTACCTATGGAACCAATATGATTTATGGTATGCACTGGCTACTTGACGTTGATAACTGGTATGGTTACGGACTTCGTGGAGATGGGACAAGCAAAAATTCTTATATAAATACCTTCCAAAGAGGTGAGCAGGAATCCACCTGGGAAACCATTCCTCAGCCTTGTTATGACATCATGAATTTTGGAGGAAAAAATGGATATCTAGATTTATTTACAGGGGATGATAGCTACGCTAAGCAGTTTAAATATACCAATGCTCCCGATGCTGATGCCCGTGCAATTCAGGCTACCTATTGGGCAAATAAGTGGGCAAAAGAAAATGGTGCCAATATTAGTAATTATGTTCAAAAAGCTGCAAAAATGGGTGACTATTTAAGATATTCTTTCTTTGATAAATATTTTAGAAAGATTGGTTCTCCTAGCACAGCAGGCTCCGGTTATGATTCAGCTCATTATCTATTATCCTGGTATTATGCATGGGGCGGTGGAATTGAGTCAGATTGGGCATGGATAATCGGATGTAGCCATAACCACTTTGGATATCAGAATCCATTTGCAGCTTATGCATTATCAACAGATCCTGATTTAATTCCAAAGTCAAGAAATGCTAAGAATGACTGGGCTAAGAGTTTGGATAGGCAAATAGAGTTCTATCAGTGGCTGCAATCTGCTGAGGGGGCTATTGCCGGTGGTGCAACCAACTCTTGGAATGGACGCTATGAA